>CAJOGG010000179.1 GCA_905234205.1 uncultured Synergistales bacterium
CCCTATGACTTCGTAGGTGAGTTCGTCATATGAGATGTCTCCGAGTTCACCGGTGCCTCTCTTGATGGCTCTGGTAATGTTGTCGTTAGGGACGCTTACGGCTTTAGCGCGCTCTATGGCTGTCTTGAGGCGCATGTTCATAGCGGGGTCTCCTCCGCCGTCCTTAGCTGCGATGATGATTGCACGCACTAACTTCTGGAAAAGGTTGCCGCGTTTTGCGTCTTGAGCTGCTTTTCTGTGCTTAATGTTCGCCCATTTTGAATGTCCTGACATAAATTATTTCACTCCTGTAAAATCTGGTCTAAAGATTGGAATCGGCTTGCGTTTATGTTCGCTTCGTGTATGCATTGCGTCAATACGATCACGAGCTTTATTATCGTTAATATGTCCTGTTGCGAGATATTCATCAAGAACTTCATACGAGAACCCCATATCGTCTTCATCAGTCTGACCTTTATACAAACCTGCGCTTGGAGCCTTGGTGATAATTTTTTCGGGGACGTGTAAAATTTTTGCCATTTCTCGAATTTCACGCTTCAGGAAACCAGCTAAAGGCATTAGATCGACTCCGCTGTCGCCATATTTAGTGAAGTAGCCCGTTTCGTATTCTGACCTGTTGCTTGTGCCGCAGACTAAGAAATTTGCTGTTTGAGCCACTGAGTATAGCGTAGCCATTCGTAAACGTGCCTTGAGGTTCGATCTTGCCAGGGGGCTTAACTCGATACCAAAAGAAATAATCAATGAATCAAACGTATTTGTTAAATCCACGCGCATGAAATTAATATCGAGTTCACTAGCTAATAATCTCGCGTCCTGCTCGTCCTCGTCAATGCTATGACAAGGCATAATTATCCCCAAAACTTTTTCGCGCCCCAAAGCTTCACCACCAAGAGCCGCCAACACCGACGAATCGATCCCGCCAGAAAGTCCCAATACTATTCCGGAAGAATGAGCCTCGTGAACTTTCTCGCATAGCCACTTCTCACACTGAACGATAATATTTTGCAAGTTCAAAAATTCCTCTCAATGAAAATATGCAAGTATTATACACTCACAAAAAAGCCTCAAAGAAATTGGTAAACATACAAACAAAAAATCCGCCCCACCAACTGAAGCGGACCATCTCTATGAGAAATCGAAAACGTATCGAGTTAAATTCTGGAGCCGGTGAACAGATTTGAACTGTTGGCCTGCGCATTACGAGTGCGCTGCTCTACCCCTGAGCCACACCGGCAATACAGCATGTAATTGTATCAGGCATTGAACTTTTTGACAAGCAACGACAATATCATGAATATAGAGAGATTAGAGCTAGTGATTGATGCACTACAGCCATCGCCTGAAGTTTTGCCATCGCCATTAACGCCAAGGCCGAGTTCCGCTATTTCCTGGTCAGTATACAGTGTGTCAACGTTTTTGTAGTCGTTATAGCCAGAGTCAACAAGTGGTTCATTTGGTAATATATCTTCGTTATCTCTGTTGGCTTCCTGATAGGCGACAGAGGCACTAAGATCCAGTGTATTACCTGTAGAACTTGTATTCCCACGTAACAAAGCGGTCTTAAGTTGGTATGCTGTCATTTCCGGGGCAATCGACGCAAGCAAAGCTATAGCCCCCGAAACATAAGGTGCAGCCATTGAAGTTCCTGACTCAAATTTCAAGCTCACATTATCGGCGCGAATATACTTGCTAGCGTTTTGTATCCATGTGCTCAAAATATTTACACCGGGCGCATAAATCGTAGCGTTTTTGTTGCTGAAAGTAGCTAGCGTTCGATCCTT
Source organism: uncultured Synergistales bacterium (assembly GCA_905234205.1). Lineage (GTDB taxonomy): Bacteria > Synergistota > Synergistia > Synergistales > Aminobacteriaceae > JAFUXM01. The sequence continues at coordinate 1,782 of CAJOGG010000179.1, forward strand.
GCTCAAAGCTCCTACGCTCAAAAAATTATCAAGTCCTTCAAATGATGCCGGATAAACATAATAACCAGACACAGATATATCGCCGTCTTTGCCTGTTGAAGGGGCGCCAACTGTTTGACCGTGATTGCCTGCTGCTGTAACTATGACGGCGGTGTTTAGATTATCAAGTTCCTTGAAAGCTCGCCATAATGGAAATCTTATGAGGTTGTAATGATTAGGCACTAACTTCAAATAAGTCTCGAAAGACATATTCACGGCCCTGATATTCAAATTTTCGTCCCTTATCAAGCTGCACACATAATCTATTGCGCTGATTACGTCAGATATAGTTCCTGAGCCATCGTCCCCAAGAGCCTTTGCCGAGATTAATTTCACGTTCCAGTTTACGCCGGCTATACCTCGTCCGTTGTTGCCAACAGCTCCGATTACTCCAGCTACATGAGTTCCATGGCCAAGCCTGTCTGTGCCGGTTGAGTAATCAAGATTGAGATTGTCTCTAATGTCAGGATTGTTGTAATCAATTCCAGTGTCAATGACGACAACGTAAACATCTTCACTGCCTGTATACTTTTCCCATACGTCGGGAGCGTTTATGTAGTCAAATCCCCAGCGATCATCGTAATCTTGCATGTAAGTATCATTAGGAATAACTGAAGCGTACACTTTATAATTTGGACATACGGCTAAAACTTCAGGATCTTTCATTAGTTCCTCGGTCAACTCTTGCGCGCTCTTTGTCTCTGTTCTAAGCAAAGCGTATACACTATTACTCGCCTCTGATAATGACGGGTAGGTTTCTCTGACCCAAGCTCCTGACGCCGCGGCAAACGATGCTGTCCTAAATGCTTCAAGTCCAAAATTGTTTAACGATGATGCACTTATTGGTTCGTCCTTGTTTGTAGGTTTTAATACCACTAGAATATCCCCTTCAGTGTCCTCGCCGTCAGGGAAAAAAGCATGAGCCGGAGGAATTGCGATCAAGATAAATGCCAAAACACTCAGCAATAATTTCTTGTATAAGCTCACCAAAATTTTTCACGACCTTTCTCAAATTTACACACTACGAATTATAATATAATGCCTTGAAAATCATAAACATCAATGGAGAAGAATTTATGAACGAGAATATCATAATCATAAACTGTGGTTCACAATTTACTCAATTAATTGCGCGCCGTCTACGTGAAATGAAAATTCATAGCGTAATTTTAAACTGGGACTCTTCACGTGAAATAGTATCGTCATATTTACCCAAGGGCATAATAGTTTCTGGTGGCCCTGACAGCGTTAATGACCCTGACGCAATAATGATTGACGAGAAAATTTTAGGGCTTGGCTGTCCTGTTTTAGGCATATGTTACGGAATGCAATTATTAGCGAAATTATCTGGCGGTAGTATCGAGTCCGGGACTTCATCAGAATACGGCGTAACGTTGATTAAGAAGACCGACTCAACGTCACAATTATTAGCAACGCTTCCAAACGAGATTAACGCGCTTATGAGTCATGGCGATCATGTTGCAACTTTACCAGAAGGTTTTGTAGCGACCTCACGAACTCAAACGGGAGTTATTGCTTCTATTGAGAACGCGAGCCAAAAATTTTTCGGCCTGCAATTTCACCCGGAAGTCAACAACACCGAACACGGCAGCGAAATTCTCAGAAGCTTCATATTCGATATATGCAAATGTTCAGGAGATTGGGATTTAAGCAACTGGGTAGAGAGCACTATAGCCGACATCAAAGCAACTGTAGGAGATAAGAAAGTTGTATGCGGACTTTCCGGCGGAGTTGATTCAAGTGTATCTGCGACTCTCGTTAATAAAGCTATCGGCGAAAATCTTCAATGCGTATTCGTTAATCATGGCTTAATGAGACTTCACGAGCCTGAAAGCGTTATGGAACAATACAGAAAACTTGGCCTGAATGTTATTTACGTTGACGCGTCAGAAAGATTCTTGAACGAGTTAGCA
>CAJOGG010000180.1 GCA_905234205.1 uncultured Synergistales bacterium
CATGGTATTTGAGTTCACTGACTTGCAGGGAGTTATGGGACGTGAATACGCTAAGAGTGCCGGTGAAGATCCAAGAGTCGCGCTTGCTTTGTACGAACAGTATCTACCACAGACAGCCACCGATAAGACTCCAACTGACGACGTAGGAGCAATTTTAGGCTTGGCCGAACGCATTCACATAATCGCAGCTTGCCACAAAGTCGGACTTGAGCCAACAGGTTCACAAGATCCTTACGCCTTAAGACGTGCAGCACGTTGCATAAATGAAATTCTATTCGCCCGCAAATATAACTTTGACACCTCTGAAGCTATTAACGAGGCTTGCAAGATTAATGAAGTTGACGAACAAACCAGGGCCAAGATTCTTGAGTTCATGAAGCAAAGATTACACGTACAACTTAAAGAACGAGGCTTTGAGCATGAATTAGCGGCTTTGGGAATCAGTGTAGCTGGCAGTGTTCCTTATCAGGCGTTGAAATTGATCGAGACTCTTAACCTTGTGAAATCGCAGGAATGGTTTACGGCGTTGGTAAGTTCAGCTGTTAGAGTCAAGAACATTCTGCAGAAGAATGCTCCGAAAGATTCAGAAGCAAAACCAGTTGAAGAATTAATGACTGTAGACGCGGAGAAGAATTTATTCAGCGAAGTAACGAGACTCGACGCACCTGTAAGAGAAGCTCTCGCGAAATACGATTGGGAAGGCCTCACAAAGATTTTGGCGGAGTTATCACCAGTTGTAGCGAAATTCTTTGATGATGTTATGGTAATGGACAAGGACGAAAATATCCGCGCTAATAGATTAGCATTGTTGACGCAGTGTAATAATTTGTTCCGTGAAGTCGGAGATTTAAGCGTATTGTCATAAAACTTGCTGCCCTCCTCTGTAACATGGGGAGGGATTAATCTATCTTGTCGAGAATGCTCTGAATTTTTCCGTTCACAACGTCGAGCGAATAAGCGAGTCTCAAACATGTAATCATCAATAAATCTTCTTGCTTAGCTCCCTTCACGATCTCCCCGCAAGCTTCGTTGATTAAGCCTTTAACTCTATCAAGCTCTTCGTTCTCTAGTGCTGTCTGTATTGTATAAGTGCTCTTTCCTATCGTTAAGAAAACGTCTCGTGTACTCCTCATAATAATTTCATCTGCCTTAAATTTTTCACATTCTATCATAAACGCGACTCTCTACGAAAAAGCTAAATGCTATAATCTGACAATCTTTTAATCAAAGGAGTTAATTAACAATGTCCGAGAAACCAAGAGAGACATTTGCAAGTCGTTTAGGATTTATATTCTTGTCGGCTGGGTGTGCTATCGGATTAGGTAATGTTTGGCGCTTTCCATTCATAACGGGTCAATATGGCGGTGCGGCTTTCGTGTTGCTCTACATAATTTTCCTGCTGATATTCGCAATGCCTATAATGGTCATGGAGTTTGCGGTAGGTCGTGCTTCACAGCAAAGTGTTTCGCGTTCGTTCGCTGTGTTGTGTCCTGAACATAAAGTCTGGTCGATCTGGGGCTATGCTGGCTGGTTTGGAAATATCGTGCTTATGATGTTCTACACGACTGTAACAGGCTGGATGTTGGCTTACACGTATTATTCAGCGGCTGGAAATTTGAGCGGGATTGATTCTGAAGCAGTCGGCAAAGTTTTTGGAAGTTTGCTAGAGAATCCTGGCGAGTTAGTATTCTGGATGGGCTTTGCTGTTGTAATTGGTACCGCTGTATGTTTGGGAGGGCTTCAAAGAGGCGTTGAGCGTATCACGAAAATCATGATGGGCGGACTCTTAGTAATCATGATAGCTCTTGCAATTCGTTCAGTAACGTTGGAGGGCGCAGAGAAGGGCCTCGAATTTTATCTCAAGCCAGATTTCAGCAAGCTCTTCTCTTCAGGATTAACGACGACTTTATACGCAGCATTAGGCCAAGCGTTCTTCACGCTCTCAATCGGTATAGGCTCAATGGCAATTTTCGGAAGCTATATCAGCAAGGAGCGTTCATTGTTCGGTGAAAGTTTATTAGTGACTGGACTCGATACGTTCGTGGCATTAACGGCAGGCCTTATTATTTTCCCGGCATGTTTCGCTTATGGCATTAACCCCGGCGCAGGCCCTGGCTTAATCTTCGTTACACTTCCCAACATGTTCAATTACATGCCCAACGGTAGATTATGGGGCGCTTTATTCTTCCTGTTCATGAGTTTCGCTGCTCTCTCAACGGTTATAGCTGTCTTCGAAAATATCGTAGCTTGTTTCATGGATAGACTTGGCTGGAATAGAGCAACTTCAGTTATCGCTATGTGCGTATGTGTGTTCGTGTTGTCAATTCCGTGCGCATTAGGCTTCAATGTTTGGTCAGGATTTCAACCGCTTGGCCCGGGGTCAGGCGTTCTTGACTTAGAGGACTTCATCGTTAGCAATAACCTGTTACCTTTCGGATCGATCGTGTATTTGTTATTCTGCGTGACTCGTTACGGTTGGGGCTGGGATAAATTCGTGGCCGAAGCTGATTTAGGAAAGGGCTTGAAGTTCCCGAAAGCTTTAAGATTTTATTTCACGTACATCGTACCTGTAATAATGCTGCTTATTCTTATCGTGGGATATTATCAAACGTTCAATAAGTAGGAGATTTTGACTCATGGAGAACAAACGAGAGACATTAGGCAGCCGATTGGGATTTATATTTTTGTCAGCCGGTTGTGCTATAGGTCTTGGGAACGTATGGAGATTTCCATTTATAACTGGTCAGTACGGCGGCGCGGCATTCGTGTTGATTTACATATTCTTCCTGCTGTTCTTAGCTTTGCCGATTCTTGTTATGGAGTTCGCGGTCGGTCGTGCGTCACAAAAAAGCGTCAGTCAATCTTTCGCAGTTCTTGCTCCCGATAAAAAACTCTGGTCATTGTGGGGTTACGCTGGCTGGATAGGCTGTATCTTGCTGATGATGTATTACACGGTCGTAGCCGGCTGGATGTTGGCTTATACGTGTTACTCGTTGGCAGGAAATCTTGAGGGCTTAAACCCTGAACAAGTCGGCGGAGTTTTCGGCGGTCTAGTCTCTGATCCTGAACGTACTGCTTTGTGGCTTTATGCGGCTGTCTCAATCGGCTTTGTTGTATGTTGCGCAGGTTTAAGAAGTGGAGTCGAACGTGTAACAAAAATTATGATGGCGGGTTTACTCGTTATCATGATAGCGTTAGCAGTTCGTTCTGTAACTTTAGAAGGCTCAAGCGAGGGATTAAGCTTTTATCTCAAACCTAGTTTTGCTAATCTCACGGCTAAAGGATTCTGGACTAGCGTTTATGCTGCGTTAGGTCAATCATTCTTTACGTTAGGGCTTGGTATTGGAAGCATGGCAATTTTCGGGAGTTACATCAGCAAAGAGAAATCACTCATGGGAGAAAGCTTAATAATCACTGTCCTTGATACGTTCGTAGCTTTAACGGCCGGATTAATAATTTTCCCAGCGTGCTTTGCATATGGCATAAATCCAGGAGCGGGCCCCGGCTTAATCTTCGTAACGTTACCCAACATGTTTAACTCAATGCCTAATGGACGAATCTGGAGCACGTTATTTTTCTTGTTCATGAGCTTTGCGGCACTCTCAACAGTTATAGCAGTCTTTGAGAATATAATCGCGTGTTTCATGGATCGTTTCGGTTGGGGACGTGTAAGAGCTTCAATCGTTACTTGCGTTGGAATATTTATCCTGTCGCTTCCTTGCGCGTTTGGGTTCAACATCTGGTCAG
>CAJOGG010000181.1 GCA_905234205.1 uncultured Synergistales bacterium
GTTCTGGTTCTTTTGGTTCAGGGTTAGGCCAGTTAGCTCTTACGAGAATTTTGTTGCGGACTTTTGGCAAAATTGATTTCACGATGAGATCGCGGCGAGTCAAAATTATAGTATCGTCCTCATTTTCAAGCTCAATTTGCTGGATAGTTCCGTCTGCAATCGCGTCAATCACTTCATCATTGAGATAATTGCCGGTGGATTCTCCGTCCTCGTAAATTTCCCTGTCAATGTAGCCTCTATCCTTGTCCTTCAGGTAAGCTCTAATCGCATCAGCTACAACATAATGCTCAACAGTGTTCCAGACTTTTACATCACGAATACCAGATTGAATGATACGGTTGACGGTTTTTTCGGTGATAAGGACGTCGTGATTCAACAGCATTTTGTTTCCAGACATAGTATCTTCGGAGATCCATTTTATGCCTGTCATACGCGTTAAAAGGTCTCTATCTCTGACGCGAACGATCGGGGTATACGTCAACGCTGTTATACGTTTCAATTCTATCGGGCCAAGCTGTGTACCTTTGCTCATTTTGCCCTTAGGCATTTTGATATCGCGGACTAATCTCAAGCCTTCGTATCTCTTTCGGAAAGCTGATCTACCGATTACTACGTCAACGTCTTGAACTTGGCCGGACATTTTGTCAGTGTGTTCAATCGTGAGAACTTTTACGGTTACGCCAGGTGTCAAAATTTTCCTGAACATTTCCTCGGTTAATTTTTGGCCTACAAATTCCTGGATCTCTTCGTCAGGTTTATCAATTGCTACGAGAGTCTCGCCACCAAATAATTTCATGGCATTAGCGATTCGCTTCTCGTTGTCTTCCCGTATGCTAAGCTCTTTGTATTTGAGTTCATCTTCCCAAATCATATCGCCAGCTACAAAATTCGTGTCGCCTTCCTCAATGACTTTCACTTTGTTCAACGGGGCAACTTTACGCAATATAACTTCAATGTGCTTATTATTTATGCTGACGCCTTGAGAGTTATAGACGTTCTGAATCTCATCAACGAGCATTCTTTGTACAGCGTCGATTCCGTTGACTTCAAGCAACTGTTGAGGATCTATGCTGCCTTCTGTTAACGGTGTGAGCTTGTTGACCTCAAGACCGACTTCAATTCCCTCGCGGATTTCTTGGCCTGAAGGGATTGGGTGAGTGATAGTTTCGCCCTCGTCGTTTTCGATAATGACCTTGCGTTTGCCTTCAGTGATAATATCCTTGATTCGTCCGTCAAGCCCCGCGAGTATGCAAACTTTTCTTGGCCTCCTGACCTCGAACAATTGCTCAATTCTCGGAAGACCTTGCGTAATATCTTCAGCTGAACGAACGCCACCAGTATGGAACGTTCTCATAGTAAGCTGCGTACCTGGTTCACCGATTGATTGAGCCGCGACTACACCGACAGCTTCACCGATTGGGACGAGTTTACGCGACGAAAGGTCATTGCCGTAACATTTCTGACATACGCCTTTTTTGAGAGCACATGCCAAAGGACTTCTTACCCATACTTCATCAATTCCGGCGGCTTCGATTTTCTTAGCAAGAGCTTCAGTGATAATGTCGCCAGATTTCACGAGTACTTCTCCGTCGACCTCAATATCATGCAATGAAGTTCTACCGGCGATTCTTTCAGCTATACCGATCATGACCTTGCCTTCACTTAACAACGGACGTATACAAATTCCCTTGTCAGTTCCGCAATCGTGTTTCGTGATAATTAAATCCTGTGCAACGTCTACAAGCCTACGAGTCAAGTAACCTGATTTAGCCGTTCTTAAAGCAGTATCAGCGAGTCCCTTTCTAGCTCCGTGAGTCGAAATGAAATATTCAAGCATGTTCATTCCTTCGCGGAAGTTAGCTGTGATTGGGTAGTCAATAGTCTTTCCTGTCGGGTCAGCCATTAAGCCACGAATGCCGGCCATTTGTCCCATTTGTCCAAGAGAGCCTCGCGCGCCGCTTTCAACCATCATACGGACGGGGTTATCTTCGGTCATGTGCTCTTTGATTTTCTCTGCTATATCTTTTGTAGCTTGTGCCCATAACTTGCCCTTTTGCTCAAGATATTCATCGTAGGTCAATAAACCCATTTCGTAGTTATCTTTTGCAACGTTGTCTTCAGCTTGTGTAGCTTGCGTGATCGTAGTTTTCTCGTCAGGGATTCTTACGGCCTGAACACCGAAACTAATTCCGCTACGTGCTGCCCAGTGATAGCCAAGCGATTTAATCTCGTCAAGCATTTCAACGACTCCGGGCCTGTCAACTTTGTCGTAAGCATCATCGAGTAAGCGCCCAATCTTTTTCTTGTCAAGTTGTTCATTAACGAATCTAAGTTGCTTTGCTATACGAGTGTTGAACATTACACGGCCGGGGCTTGTCTCAAAGAATACAATTCTTGGTTCGCCCTCAAGCTCGTCAAAGCTATCAACGATTACGGCTTTATTATCGTGGGTATATTTTCTGCGTCCCTTTGGGTGTCCGAACTCGTCGGGATTTTCCTTGAGCCAGATACTAGCGTTTACGTGAACAGTTCCATGCGAGATAGCTGCTAAAACGTCGTCAGTGTTTGCAAAGTGCATTCCGTCGCCTTTGAGTCCCTTGCGCATGTCAGTTAAGTAATACACTCCCAAAACTATATCTTGTGTAGGAGTAACAACAGGACGCCCGCTTGCAGGTGAGAGCAAATTATTTGCAGACAACATCAACAACCTAGCTTCGGCTTGAGCTTCAATGCTTAATGGAACGTGTACAGCCATTTGGTCTCCGTCAAAGTCAGCGTTAAAAGCTGTGCAGACCATTGGGTGAAGTCGAATTGCCTTGCCCTCCATTAACACCGGTTCGAATGCCTGAATGCCTAATCTATGTAACGTAGGGGCACGGTTAAGCATTACGGGGTGATCCTTGATTATGTTCTCGAGAATCTCCCAGACTTCTGCGCCGCCCTTTTCGATTTTGCGTTTAGCGTTCTTTACGTTGGGAGCCAATCCACCTTCAACGAGTCTGCGAATTACAAACGGTTTGAAGAGTTCCAAAGCCATTTGTTTGGGTAATCCACACTGATAAATCTTCAACTGCGGCCCAATGACGATTACCGAACGTCCGGAATAGTCTACACGTTTGCCCAACAGGTTTTGACGGAAACGGCCTTTCTTACCTCGTAATAAGTCAGTCAAGCTCTTCAAAGGTCTGTTGCCTGCGCCTAAAACTGCTTTTCCGACACGGCCATTATCGATCAAGGCATCAACACATTCTTGAAGCATACGTTTTTCGTTACGTACGATAATTTCGGGAGCGTTAAGGAGCTGTAATTTCTTGAGTCTGTTGTTACGGTTGATTACACGACGATATAAATCATTAAGATCACTCGTTGCAAAGCGTCCACCGTCTAACTGAACCAACGGCCTTAAATCTGGCGGAATTACTGGTAACACGTTAAGGATCATTGATTGAGGCTTTGAGTCGCTCTTTCTGAAGTCCTCGACGACCTGCAAACGCTTGATCAACTTGCGCTTCTTCTGGCCTGTAGTGTCGGCTATCTGCTCACGTAACGAGTCGGACAATAAATCCAAATCCAACTTGTTAATTAAAGCCTGTACACCATCAGCACCGATTCCGGCTTGAAATTTTTCGTCGTACCTGCGGCATAATCTCTGCATGTGTTCAAAGATTACGTCCCCTTGATTGAACATTGAAGAGCCTGGCGAAATTACTAAGTGGCTTGGATCGTCGACAACTTTTT
>CAJOGG010000182.1 GCA_905234205.1 uncultured Synergistales bacterium
CTTAATAGTTGGACTTGTCGTTGTTGCTCTCGTGAAATTCGTGGTTATACCCGCTTTGAGACTCATTAGGCCGATAATATCGTGATTGCGTTACTAGGTTATTACGGGTTCGGGAATTTGGGGGACGAGCTTTTATTGCAGGCTTGTATCCAGAAACTTGGCCGACGTGATGAAATAATCGTTCTCTCCAACAATCCCGAGGATACCACGAAAAATTTCGGCGTTAAAGCTGTAAATCGCTGGCGTTATCGTGAAGTCATAAAGGCTTTGCGAAAGTGTGAGGCTTTGTACTTGGGAGGCGGAGGACTCTTTCAGGACGTTACTAGCGTGAAATCATGCGTATGGTATTGGGGAATTGTGAGGCTTGCGAGATTCTTGGGCGTGAAAGTTTTTGCGCTCGGTCAATCAATCGGGCCTCTTAATTCTCGTTTATCGCGACTATTAACAGCTAATGCTTTGAGGGCTTGCGAAAGTGTTGAAGTCCGCGACGAAAATTCTTACAACGTAGCAAAGAGTCTAGGCTGTGAAAAAGTTACGCTTGGTCGTGATTTAGTCCTGAGTCTTTCTGCTTCAAACGAGCCTGTACACGAAACTGTGTATGGACGCAAAGAAATGCCTGCAAATACTGAACAAAATTGTGTCTATACACAGAAAACTTTACATACTCCTTCAAACACGTTCACTAAATCAAGGTCATACACGCTAATAAATCTCCGGCCTTGTAAAACGCTTGATAGCTTTGTGAATGCTCTTGTGCCTAAAGTTTCAGCTATGACTAGTGAGAAAATCGGCGTTGCTTTATCCGGAGAGGACGAGGAATTATTAACGAGTCTGCAGGAAAAATTATCCTTGTCAGAAATCGTTCGCGTGAAAAATTTCTCCGATGCCGAGTCTTTGTGGTCAGGAGCTGTTGAAGCTGTGGGAATGCGATTACATTTCGGGGTCTTGTCAGTGATATTCAACACGCCTGTAACTCTCTTGCCATATGACGTAAAAGTATCAGAGTTCGCGAAACAATTTAATATCCCTGTGATACAATTTGCTCATGAACAAGCGCAGGATTGATGAGATCGGATTAAAATATGTTGAGAGTCTCACGCTTTACGAAGAATACGCAACCCGAATAAGAAATTTGATTCAGGACCTTGTAGAAATTGAGGGCGTTGAGTTTTACGCGATAGACGGTTGGGCGGATAGGCCGGCTGATTTGTTGCGCACGCTTTCAGAACTTGACGAGAAAGACTTGGCCGGCGTTGACCTTGTTACGGTTAGAGTCTTATTGCGATTTCCCGAGGACGTTTTGCGAATTGAAGAGGTCGTGAAGTCAGAGTTTGAGATCGATCCGACTCGTTCAGTGCCATCAAGCGGCTTGGAAGATCCATATAGATTCGGCTATCCTGCTGTAGTGTATATACTTTCATTATCAAGTTCACGCGCTAATCTAAGAGAATGGGCCAAGTACAAAGATTTAACCTTCAGGCTTGAGTTACGCACGATGTTACAGGAAGCTTGGGCAACGATTTTCCCGAAAGTTAATCAGACCGTGGGGAGCTTATCGGAGAAGAAATTGACTCGTGAGCTTGTGTTGTTGGCGGCGTTGTTGGAGAAAGCTGACCAAGGATTCTTGACGTTGCGCAACGAGATTAAGGACGAGTCTTTGTTAGTTCCTCCATCGAGTCAAAATCAAATCGGCAGCAACCATGAATCGCTTAACGTTGAGAAAGTTTTCACGGAAGAGGAATTGTATAACTTGTTCCGGAATGATTCGTCGTTGCTAGGAAAATGGAACGCAATAGCGATTGAAGCAGGTTATCCGGAATTTACGCCTGACGCTGATTATTTGCGGGAGAGCTTTGAATATCTGTGTACGGTGTTCAGGGCCGCTGGCATAGACACGATTTCAGAGGTTAAGAAATTTTTGGCCGAAATGGAAGAAGACAACAAGGGAGCGCGACAACTCAAGAAGATTCACGACTCTTTCAAGGGCAACAACAAATGGCGAATGGATCCGTTCTCAGCGTTGTTCTTGTTAGTGTTGAATTTCAAGTGGGACGCTCTGAAGGATAAAGACTTGGTTGAACTCGGAATCAAAAAGGGTTCAGACAGAATAAAGGGAGAATAGAACGTGCGCAGTATGATTTTATGGGGGATAGTGTCGTACTTAATCGGCTCATTCCCAACTGGCTATGTAGTAACAAAATTATTTCACAAGGACGAAACCGGAAAAAGAGATTGGCTTGATATTCGTTCGATAGGTTCAGGCGCAATGGGAGCAACTAACGTCGGGCGAGTAATGGGACCTGTGTGGTCGTGGTTCACGGCTATAGTAGACATGTTCAAGGGCGCGTTTGCTTTGTTACTGGCAGCACACATAGCACCGGCTGAGTCTCAACAAACTATAATGGCTTTGTCTGCATTCGCTGTAGTGCTTGGACATATATTCCCGATCTGGTTGAAGTTCAAAGGTGGCAAGGGAGTCGCTACAACTTACGGGACGTTATTCTTCATATGGCCGTATAATTCTTTCGCTGTGATATTGCTTTGCGGGGCTGTATGGTACGCTGTGAGGTGGACGACGCGTTATGTATCTCTTGCTTCAATGTTTTCATTAGCGGCTGCTCCGGTGTTCTTTGCGATGTTGAATGCTCCGAAGGCTTTTATAGGATTGTCGGCGGGGTTGACGTTGCTAATTATATTCAGTCATAGAGAAAACATAGTTAGGCTCATTCGCGGAAAAGAGAACAAGTGGAACAAGAAATAGCGTTAAACATGAAATATAGTTGTCGTAAAAGCTACGTAGATTATACGTTGACAAAATCGAAAGTGCTTTCACAATGTTCACAGCACAGCACTAGCTACTCTATTAAACTTTTCTAGTAAGCTCCAACAATTTACAGGCATTAACACTCGTCACGCAGAATTTGTGTGGCGTCTTTTTGCGTACAAATTTTCACAAAGGAGAGATTCTATCTCATGAAGAACAGGCGCGGTAAATTACTGGGCTTAATGCTCACATTGGTTCTCGTCATCGGTCTGTTGCCGGTGATGAGTTTGACGGCGTTTGCGGCCATTGACCAGAGTAAGACTTTTAAAGTCGGTGATAATATCCATAGTGGATTCCCGATGGAATGGATTAACTTTGGAGACCAGGCTAATACAAGAAAACAATGCGATGATTGCAGTATTAACTCCATTACATTCGATGAATCATCTAACAAATGGGTTATGGCAGTTCAATGTAGTTTTCTTAGCACAGTAAGCTTATCATATTCGCATCAGGCAGGTAAAGTATTAGTAGGCCTTAAATGGGTCAGTACTTCAGGCACCCCACAAAGTAGCGGTTATTATCAACTTACCGCTATATACGAAGATGCGCCCACTGTTGATGTCACAAGCGTGTTCCTCGAGAAGGTTTCTATCACCATGACCTCTGGCGGCACTGAGACTCTGACAGCTACAGTCAGCCCCGATAACGCCACAGATAAGACTGTAACATGGTGAACATGTGATTCCAGTGTTGCAACAGTGGCTGACGGTGTGCTAACTGCTGTTGGGAAAGGAACAGCGACGATTACGGCAACGGCAACCAACGGAACGAACGATACAGCGGACGACAAGACGGCAACGTGTACGGTTACGGTTCACGCCCACAGCTTCACCTACTCCCTTGACGGAGCGACAATCACGGCAACGTGTGCTAACTCTG
>CAJOGG010000183.1 GCA_905234205.1 uncultured Synergistales bacterium
ATAAGTTTATGCCCGCACTAAATTCCATGATGAAGGGTATTCAGCGCGTAGACCCTCTCACTGGCAAACTTACTGAGAAATTCAAGAAAGCTCATGACGCTCTAAAGCAATGGAGCAATACCACTTTTGACCAGCTCGCCGGAAGAATACAGAAATTACGCAGAGCTGTTGAAGGCGGCTTCATTGATAAGTCTGCTCTCGAAGCTGAGTTCAAGCGCGTTATTCCTCAGCTCAAAATGAAGGTCGTTGCCGATTTACAGCCTCAGCGCGAGCAATATCGTACTCAAAACGATTTTCAGTCGGTCATTGCTTCGGAATTGATTTCTCGCGTCAGTGATTTGTTCGGCGATATTGGTCTGAATTTGGCCAGCAAGATGTTCAACGGCAAGACTGGTTCTGAAATGGGGCGCAGTATACTTAATGAGGTTGAGCGCGGCTTGTCGGGAACTTCTGGAACGTTCCAGATTAATGGCATTGAGGCCTTGCAGAAAGGGTGCGACTCCATCGCTTCACTCCCTCAGAATATTTCTGAGGCCGTTAATCCTTACGTTCTTACACTTGAAAGCATTCATCCTGTTATTGAGACCGCAAAATCTTCGCTGGAGGGCAACTCTTCCGCTTTAGGCCAGACTAGAGAAGCTCTGCTCTCCCTCATTAACTCACATGGCAGCACAAAACAGGGGGAAATCTTTTCGGCGGTTAAAGATTATTCTGATGAAATTGCTTTTGTCGTTAGGGAAATTCAATCTCTTGGCGTGAATATTGACGCTCTCAGAAAAGCAGCCATAGATAACACTTCTGCCATTACTCAGCTTCAAACCTCTTTGATTACGGGTAATACATCATCTGAAACTCAAAATTTCTCTTCCGTTTTAGAGCCGTTGACGGGCGCTGTCGCGAATTTATCCGCCGCTCTCGATACTATTCAGGCCATACATCAGGCTAACTCAAATGCTATCGCTGAAGTCTTGAACTCGCTGCGTTCTCTTGAAACTGTCATTAAATCCATCAATGCAGGCAACTCTTACGACATTGACATCAATCAGCAGGGCTTTATAATCGAGAAAAAATCTGACGCAGATATTCTTGCAAGAGCTACTGAAAGTGCTTTGCGATCTGGCATTGGCAACGGGGGGATTTAGACATGGCTGAAAAACTTTACAGATCTTATTCTCTCGAAAAGTCCGCATATAGTACTTCGGGAAGCATTTCTATTTGGGAAGATTCTCCAGTTTCTCCCTTTGATATTGGGGATTCTTTCACTCCCATAACAAACGGCCCGGCTCTCACTGTTGAAAAAGTCAGCATAAAAGACAACGTTATCGGCGAGTTGAACGGAAAACCTCTAAGACAATGGGAAATCATTATTGAGGGCAGTAATTCTACTTCGGAAAGCTCTGCTACTCATATCAAGTACAACTTCAGTATTTCCGAAGGCGAGAAATCAGGCTCTATGGAAGTCGTCAACACTGGCGATACTCCTTTCATTGCTCTCAATGTCGGCGATACCTTTTCCATCCCGGGCATCGGTGAAGTCTTCTGTTCCAGCGTTAAAGGCAATGACGCTTATGATGAGGCTGGCGTTCACTCTTGGTCGATTATTTACGAAGGCTCTAACAAAACTGTCATCCAAGAAGCTGACGTTAAGTACTCTCTCAATATTGAACATAATTCTGACGGCCTTACCGTCTATTCCGGCTCGAAAGAGTTTACTTGTTCGGGAACTGCTCCTGCTGTCGATCTACATATCGGGGATACATTTACTCTGCCACTCATCGGAGTGCTCACTTGCACACGGATTTCTTCTAGCAATATTGACGCTAATTCTTGGTCGGTCGTCATTGAAGGCTCACGGGGAGGCTCCGCATCCGGCGGCGATGATGATGATACGTCCTTGCCGGATAATGATACTGTCATTACTCGTGAGATTAATGGTTCTACCGTCAGAACTGTTACTGGTGAATTTATCGCTCTTAGACGTTCTTTATCCCCTATCGTCAAAAAAACTATTACCGTTTATTCTTCCACCCTTGACCCTATCGCTACTCCAGGCAATTTTTATCAAGGGGGTATTGTTCTCAGTGAAAACATTACCAAGGAGACTATCAAGAATAATGGCGTTGTTACTAGTTCTTACTACAAGCACACTCTGGAAATTGAAGCATGAATACCATTAACTATAATCTTATCTCTGCTAAAAATGGCGGCAACATTACTTCCTTCTCTTACTCTCACAGGCTCAATGAATTATCGGGAACTTGGACTGCTCAAGTAGCTGGAGGATACTTTACTGCGGGGGAAGCCATTAGCTTTGACAATGTCTTGAATAACGGCATCATCTCAAAGGCTCAAAAAGATTCTTCGGGACTATGGCACATTGAAGGTTATGACGCAGGCGTTAGGCTTATGCGTTCCACTCCTGATATTGAGGATTTACCAGAAGGTAATGCTAAAACTGTCATTCAGTTCTTGGCGGATTTCTGCGGTATCACTCTCAATATGACGGGCGAGGGGTTGTCTGACTTCAATGTTCGCTCTCTCATTTCTGGCTCGACTTGTGCTGAAGCTGTCCTCGAACTAGCCATGTTTAGCGGCTATATCGCTTTCATCGGCAATGACGGTTCTCTCGTGCTTCAACCTCCAGCTCAACACGAAATTCCTCTTTTCGATAATATCATTGATGATTCTGGCTCAGATTTCGATTTGGACGGTTATGCTACTCAAGTTACTGTCATTCTCAGAAAAAGTAGCATTCAAGAAGACGAGCCTTCAGGGGGGCATGAATACTATACGGGCAAAACT
Organism: uncultured Synergistales bacterium; assembly: GCA_905234205.1. Lineage (GTDB taxonomy): Bacteria > Synergistota > Synergistia > Synergistales > Aminobacteriaceae > JAFUXM01. The sequence continues at coordinate 2,803 of CAJOGG010000183.1, forward strand.
CCGTCTACTTCTCCTGACAAAAAAACATATACAGGCTCTTTCAGCAATGGCGGATATTCTTTTACTATGCTCGAACCGTTCGGGGTTATTTCTAAACTTAAAACTACTATCACTGAAAACGATGTTACTATTCAAACTGAGGAAGAACACGATTATGACTACAAACATCAAACTATTTGGCGCGATAATCAAGAGTATGTACTGTTTGCCTTCATAGAAACAGAGTACTCTCTTACTAAAACTGTTACAGGAACTTACAATAGCAATATCACGTTCTCTGAAGTTACTACTGAGACTATGAACCGTTCTCTTTCCCGTTTTGACGCTATTGGTGTTCCAGAAGATTGGAGCGGTCGCCTTGATATGGTTGATTCTGAAACTATCACCCGTTCTACCGTTCGTACTGGTGCGCCTGAACCTACTGCTGATATGCCTCCTTACGCACCTCCATTCGACAGCCAGATTACACGCACGTATTCTCGCGGACTGAGGGGGAAAAGCCTCGTTTGCAACGAAACTGAAAAACGTTACGAAGCAAGGCAAGTTGGATTGCTTTCCCCAGTTACCGTCGATGGCAAGCCTGTTCCACACTTCCTGTCTGGAAGCAATTTAGCTATTCAGACACACTCTGCTCCTCAATGGGTTGAAGTCAATACTTATCGCACGTACTTTGAACAATACGATAATGATGGCAACTGTATTCTCTCAACGCGCTCGGAATACTCCGATGACGGCTCGAAATGGCTCACTGAACATTCTCTTGCAGATACAGGCGATGCTGAACTTAATGAATATCAGAAGGCTTATGCTAAATTCTCGCAGGCTTCACAAGGGTTAGAAGTTTCGTTAGGTGCGTCTGTTCTCTCTTCTGCTTGGAATTTCGTTGAACTTCAAGGATGATGAAAACGGGACTGCGCTGGGGAATGTCGATGAATGGTACAATAACGGCGCGTATATTCCTTCTGAGATTTGTCCGCATTACAACGAGTATACTAGAACTTGCAATGTCGTTCGTTATGAGCAATCGCAGGAAGAAAATTGCGTTCAAGGATCTAGAGGCATGTATTCTCCGCGATGGTTAGGGTGCCAAAGAGCTTTGCGAATGCTTGATTTAGCTAAACAGAAGGAAGAAAAACAGATTGATGCTCCTTTTATCGGCACGGCTGCTCTTTCGGACAGTTTCCAGCAAAGTCCTACTGTAGGGTACAAACGCGAAATTTACATTGATGATGATATTTCTGACGAACAGGCTCAAACAATCGCTGACACAATAGCCGCTAATATTCTCTCTGTTAAAGGCACTAAGGGATTGCGTCAAACTGTTACGATTCCTTACAACCATAATTTAGAGTTGGACGGCTTAGTTGTTGAAATTTCGCATGACTGGGAAAATTTAACTTCCTCCGTTACTTACAGGAAAAACGGCAATATTCCTGAGTTCTTAGTCGCTCAATCCGTTTCGGGCATTGCTACTTTCGTCTCGGCTCGCGAAAATTCTAAACTCAGCGTCCCAAAATATGGCGTGGTTTCGGCTCTTGATGACAAATTCATTACCGTCAATACCGATAATCATTCCGTAGCTTGTACTACTAAGCTCAAAAATCTTTCTATCGGTGATAACGTTTTGGTCTCTTTCCCATCAGGCAATAAATTCAGAGGGCAGGTGATTGCTAGACTATGAAGGATTTATTTTCAGGTTCTCTCGGAAAACTCAATAATCATGGCGGCTCGCGCATGTTCACTACTCCGAATACTATACTCGTTCAGCCGGAATATGAAGTCGCTACCGA
>CAJOGG010000184.1 GCA_905234205.1 uncultured Synergistales bacterium
TATGTTCTCGAGAATCTCCCAAACTTCTCCGCCGCCTTTCTCGATTTTGCGTTTAGCGTTCTTGACGTTAGGAGCCAATCCACCTTCAACGAGCCTACGAATTACGAACGGTTTGAAGAGTTCCAACGCCATTTGTTTTGGTAATCCACACTGATAAATCTTCAATTGAGGCCCAATAACAATAACTGAACGTCCGGAATAGTCTACACGTTTACCCAACAGGTTTTGACGGAAACGACCTTTTTTACCTCGTAACAAGTCAGTCAAACTCTTCAAAGGTCTATTGCCTGCGCCTAAAACTGCTTTTCCGACACGGCCATTATCGATTAAGGCGTCAACACATTCCTGAAGCATACGTTTTTCGTTACGCACGATTATCTCAGGAGCATTGAGAGCCTGTAACTTTTTGAGCCTATTGTTACGGTTAATTACACGACGATATAAATCATTTAGATCACTTGTCGCGAATCTTCCTCCGTCCAACTGAACCAATGGCCTTAAATCCGGCGGAATTACAGGCAATACTTTCAGGATCATTGATTGAGGCTTTGAGTCACTCTTTCTGAAGTCCTCGACGACCTGTAAACGCTTGATTAATTTTCGCTTCTTCTGTCCTGTTGTGTCAGCTATCTGTTCGCGTAATGAATCGGACAATAAATCTAAATCCAGCTTGTTAATTAACGCCTGTACACCATCAGCACCAATTCCGGCTTCAAATTTATCGTCATATTTGCGGCATAATCTCTGCATGTGCTCAAAAATTACGTCGCCTTGATTGAACATTGAAGAGCCTGGCGCGATTACTAAGTGGCTTGGATCGTCAACAACTTTTTCGTGACGCATTACCCTGAATTTTCCTGGATATAATTTTTCAAGGTCAGTTAATTCACTTCGCGATAGAATTTGTCCCTTGACATAAGGCAATTTCACGGCGGAGGTTACTATGAATGCTTCACTGCTTCCAACTTTTGCGCGTGTGGCGTTATCGTCGGCTTTTGATACTGGAACTATAGCGCCTGCTTCCAGATCTAACTCTTCGGAGTCCTCACTAAGGATAAAAGCTGGCTCTACCTTAAAACTATCTTCGCCGTAATCGGTCTTGTATCTTGCAACTTGCTGGATCGATAAAATATCGCCAACATTTACCGGGACATTCTCTATACCTTCAAGCTGAAACGCTTCCTCACAAGCAAATCCTTCACCCTGGTAGTGAGAGTGAATCTTTAATTCGCTGTCAAATATTACGGCACCTTTTGCGATTATGTCGGGGCGTTCTGTCTCTGTAACTTTGTAGCCTTTCTCGGTCTTTCTTGAAGGCGCGAAGTATATGACTTTCTCAAGGTCTTTGGCACTCGTTCCAAGTAAGAGGCTTAAACGGCTTGGGATTCCTCGTAAATACCAGATATGAACAACAGGGACTGCCAAGTCTATATGTCCCATACGTTCACGTCTTACGCGATTGTCAGTAACTTCTACGCCGCAATGTTCGCAGACTACTCCTTTGAATTTGGGGCCAGAGCGTTTGTATTTTCCACAGCGACATTCATAGCTTCTTGTCGGGCCAAAAATTCTCTCGCAAAATAATCCGTCTACCTCGGGCCTTAACGTTCTGTAATTTATAGTTTCGGGTTTGAGTACTTCACCTTTTGAGATCTCGTGAATCCTATCAGGCGTAGCAAGCTTGATTCTTACTCCCGTGATTTCTTTTCTCTTTGCCAAATCTAAATTTCACCCTCTCCATCTGTTGTAGGCTCATCAAAAATGCCTGGCACTTCTGGAATTTTTGCTTGATTGTCGAGTAACATTTCCTCGTTCATCTTCTCTATATCTTCCTCGCTTGGTTCAGCACTCTCAAAAATATCCGCGGCCATTTCCTGAATCTTGCTGTCAGAAATTTCGTCGGAAGCTTGAGAATTTTCATCAGCGTTGAATTTTACTCTAGGTTTCCTTGGCTTTTTGGGGGACGCAAACACGTCGGAGGATTTTTGACCGCCTCCCATGAATACGGGCTTGTCGTCTTCCTCAATTGGTATATCTCCGTGCGATCCGTCATCAAACGTTACGTCAACGTCTAATCCAAGTCCTTGCAATTCCTTCACAAGTACTCTAAAGCTTTCGGGCACACCGGGTTTCACGAGGCTTTGACCTTTCACAATGCGTTCATAAGTCTTATCACGTCCGCGAATGTCGTCGGATTTTACCGTCAAGATTTCCTGTAAGACGTTTGCTGCGCCGTAGCCTTCAAGGGCCCAAACTTCCATTTCACCGAATCTCTGACCACCAAACTGTGCTTTACCGCCTAAAGGTTGTTGAGTGATTAAGCTGTAAGGACCGGTTGAACGCGCGTGGATCTTGTCATCAACCAAGTGATTTAATTTCAACATGTACATACAACCTATAGTAACTTTCTTGTCCATTGGGCGACCTGTTCTGCCGTCTTTGATCGTGATCATTCCGTCTTCGGTCAGGTCTTTATATTTCTCGGCGGCTATCTTTCTCATTTCGTCAAAAATTTCCTGCTCGTTGGCTCCCTCAAAAACTGGCGTCGAGACGTACCAATCATTATTGACAGCCACAAAGCCCATGATAGTTTCGAGAACTTGGCCAAGGTTCATACGGCTGGGAACTCCCAAAGGATTCAGGACTATATCTACGGGTGTACCATCGGGTAAATATGGCATATCCTCAACGGGCAATATACGACTTACGACGCCTTTGTTTCCGTGACGGCCTGCCATTTTGTCTCCGACTGTGATTTTACGACGCTGAGCAACATAAACTTTCACGGCACGAATTACACCAGAGCCAAGAGCTTCGGGGCTGTTTCTGCGATCCATTTGCTTGACTGCTACGACTTTTCCCCAAGAACCATTAGGCAACTTCAAAGAGTTATCGCGGACTTCTCTGGCTTTCTCACCAAAAATTGCGCGCAATAATTTCTCTTCGGGCGTCTGATCCGATTCACCCTTGGGCGTAACTTTTCCAACGAGAATATCTCCGGCCGAAACTTCCGCACCGATCCTTATAATTCCGTCGTCGCCTAAATTTCGCAACATATCCTCGCCAACGTTTGGAATATCGCGGGTAATTTCTTCTGCGCCTAATTTTGTTTCGCGGGCTTCGATTTCGTACTCCTCAATATGCATGGAAGTGAATTTGTCTTCCTTGACGAGATTTTCGCTTAACAGTATTGCGTCCTCAAAGTTATAGCCCTCCCAAGGAACAAACGCGACCAAGACATTATGACCAAGTGCAAGCTCTCCATTGTCGATAGCCTGACCATCTGCAATAATATCGCCCTTTTCGATCACTTCACCCTTCTTAACTAATGGCCTCTGATGAATTAACGTTGATTGATTCGAACGTCTGAACTTGATCAACTCGTAAGCTCTTTCGCGACCACGCTTATTTGTAACTTTCACGCAATCTGAATCAACATAAGTTACAACTCCGCCTTCTCTAGCAACTACACAAGAGCCTGAATCGCGCGCTATCCTGTGTTCGATTCCTGTTCCTACTCTGGGAGCTTCAGGCGTGATTAACGGGACTGCTTGACGCTGCATGTTGGACCCCATTAAGGCTCTGTTGGCGTCGTCATGCTCAAGGAATGGGATCAAAGCAGTTGACGGGGAGACTATTTGACGCGGAGAAACGTCCATATAATCCACCATTTCTTTAGGCATTCGTCGGCGTGTCTAGTCGGGCAGGTTTCGCCAGCTATAGTAATTCCGTCGTCCTCAAGTGGGGTGTTAGCCATAGCAACGTAGCTCTTGTCTTCATCATCAGCGGATAATAAAACAGTCTCGTCGGTTAATTTTCCGTTCTTAACTTTTCTGCGTGGTGTTACAAGAAATCCGTGTGAGTTCAAACTTGCGTACGTAGTCAATGATGAAACTAGACCTATATTCGGGCCTTCAGGAGTCTCAATCGGACAAACTCTTCCGTAGTGGGTATAGTGAACGTCTCTAGCCTCAAAGCCTGCTCTTTCACGACTTAAACCGCCTGGGCCTAACGCTGAAAGCCTTCTTCTGTGAGTAACTTCTGCTAACGGGTTAGTCTGGTCCATGAACTGCGATAACTGACCGGAACCAAAAAATTCACGTAAACAAGCAGCGATTGGCCTAACGTTGATTAATTCACGCCCTGTAACTTCATCAAGGTTAGGAATAGTTGTCATACGTTCACGGACGATTCGTTCCATGCGTAACAAGCCTATACGTACTTGATTCTGTAAAAGCTCACCGATTGAGCGTACTCGCCTGTTTCCTAAATGGTCAATATCGTCGCTGATCTTGTCCTCTTCACGCATAGCAAACATCTCTTTCATGATCGCTATAACGTCATCGAGAGTTATAAGCCTTTCATCTTCGGAGACATTCATATTTAGGCGCCTGTTCAGCTTATAACGACCGACCCTGCCTAAAGTGTAACGCCTTGGATCCTGCAATAAGCTCTTGAAATAGTCGCGGGCATTTTCGATTCTTGCTAATTCGTTTGGTCTAAGACGCTTGAAAATTTCCTGTATAGCTTCGTCAGGGCTTTTGGTTCTTTCACGGTCAAGTGTCCTGGCTAAATCATTGTTCATATCATAAACTTCGATTCCGGCATCTTCGCTTGGGTCAGCGTCATAGAGTTTAGCCAAAATCTCATCAGTGATAATATTGCCTTTTGCCACGATCAACGTAGCTTCATTTAATTCTTCGTCGTCGTCATAGACATCTTCGGCGGACATACAACCTTTGAGATCGTTATCGAAGTGCCTGAACACAGTGCCTACGTCCAAAAGATCTAAAATTTCGTCGTTGTTGTTAGCACCAAGTGCTTTGAGTAATAGCGTTATGGGTAAACGTTTTCTGTTATCAATATTAGCTGTGATTACTTCCTTCTCTGACTCGGGCATGGCAAAATCCAACCAAGCGCCCCTATCCGGGATCAACTTAGCCGAACAAGTCTCGCCTGAATGAGTGAAATAAATTCCTGCTGACCTGGCCAACTGGTTTATTACTACGCGTTCAGTGCCGTTAATAATAAATGTGCCTCTGTCGGTCATTACGGGAAAATCACCTAAGAAAATCTCTTTAGCTTCTTTCCTTACTTGTGTCTGTGTGTTTGTGAGCCTTATCGTAGCTTTTATAGGCCGGGCCCACGTCATATCTTTTTGCCTTGCCTCTTCCTCTGTAATCTTAGGTTTGTCAATCGAATAACTTACAAATTCAAGCGCAAAATTTCCGTCATAACTTTCTATTGGGAAAACTTCTTCTAACAATTCCTGAAGTCCTTGTGAAACTCTTTCTTCAGGTGGTACGTTGTCCTGATAGAACCAGTGATAAGAATCTCTCTGTACTTCGATCATATCAGGCATATTTACAACATCACGAGCGCGTCCGAATGTGTATCTTTTTCGGGTTTTGCTGATTGGAACAAACTCAGGCATTTTATTCCTCCCCTGATGGTCTGTTTTTGCATTTTGTGCAATGAGGCATAATAACAAAAGAATACAACCATGTCAAGCAACACAGCCGTATTCTCAATTATCCTCTATATCACAGTATTCTTGGTGCCCGATAGAGGACTCGAACCTCCACAGCCTCGCGACCACTAGAACCTGAATCTAGCGCGTCTACCAATTCCGCCAACCGGGCTTTTTTTAGCAGTGTGTGAGATTTTTGCAACCATGAAAATTTTAGCCACTAGTTATAAATAATTTGCGCATAACATAAAAAATCCTGCTGATCGACTCAACAGGACTCGTTATCCTCGTTATTCTGGAGCCGATTTTCGGATTTGAACCGAAGACCCCATCCTTACCATGGATGTGCTCTGCCGGCTGAGCTAAATCGGCTTGATACAAAAATGGTGGTGGAACATGGATTTGAACCATGGTAGACTCCCGTCGACAGATTTACAGTCTGTTGCCATTGACCACTCGGCCATTCCACCGTCGTTATGCTTTATTCATCTGGAGCCGGCAAGGGGATTCGAACCTCCGACCTGCTGATTACAAGTCAGCTGCTCTACCGACTGAGCTACACCGGCTTCTTCAAAACAAGCAAGCATCTGTCAAGTTTTTCATTTCAAGTTTATCACTTCGCCACGCGTTACATTTTTGCCGAACTCAACGAATGACATTTTCTTATTCTCGTCAACTGGTTCCGTGATCACAAGCATAGTTTGAGCAGAGTAGCCCGCCTTCTTGAGTATATCGAGGTCAACTTGTACGACTGTTTCGCCCGCTTTGACTTTATCGCCCTTCTTCTTAAGCACCGTGAAGCCCGCGCCCTTCAAGTTCACTGTATCAACGCCAATGTGAATCAATAAGCCCGTGCCGTCAGCCATTCTCATTCCGAAAGCGTGTCCTGTCTCAAAGAACATTTCAATCTCGCCAT
>CAJOGG010000185.1 GCA_905234205.1 uncultured Synergistales bacterium
CTCCTATGATATTGAGTTTGCGTTCAAAGACGTCGAGTTCAATAATGTCTCCGTCCTCAACAAGAGCGATCGGGCCACCAGCTTGAGCTTCAGGACTGCAATGACCAATCACCGGCCCTGTTGATGCGCCTGAGAATCTCCCATCAGTTATCAAAGCTATTGAACGGCCAAGTTCTTTATCGGAGCTTATAGCTTCGGACGTATAGAACATTTCTGGCATACCGCTTCCTTTTGGACCTTCGTAACGAATGAAAACAGCGTCGCCATTCTGAACTTTGTGATGTAACACTGCGTCGAGACATTCTTCTTCACTGTCAAACGGTCTGGCGTTTAAGATCGCCTTATACATTTCTTTCGGGCAGGCTGTATGCTTGATAACGGCACCTTCGGGGGCTAAGTTGCCTTTGAGCACTGCAATACTTCCTTCTGTTCCGATAGCTTTATCGTAAGGACGTATAATATCTTCTTTCGTGATTTTGATCCCGTATTTCTTATTCGCAGCATCAAGCCATTTCTGGCAGCGTTCATAGAAGCCGTTTGCCTTGAGTTCTTCGAGATTTTCACCGAGAGTTTTGCCCGTGATAGTCTTAGCGTCAAGGTGTAACACGCTCTTGATTTCTTCCATGATAGCCGGGACTCCGCCAGCGTAATAGAAAAATTCAGCCGGCCATTTTCCAGCAGGTCTTAAATCCAAAAGATAATGTGCGCCTCTGTGAAGTCTATCGAAAGTTTCACCGGTAATTGTGATTCCGTATTCATGAGCTATAGCCGGGAGGTGTAACAAACAGTTTGTGCTTCCTGAAATAGCTGCGTGAACCATGATTGCATTCTCGAAGCTGTCCATTGTAATTATGTCGCTAGGTTTTACGCCTTCTTTAGCAAGTTCGACGATTCTTTTTCCAGCGTTGTAAGCATAATCAATTAAATCAGGACTCGTAGCCGGCAATAATGCACTTCCGGGAAGTGATAAGCCCATAGCTTCAGCCATAATCTGCATAGTAGACGCTGTACCGATAAAACTGCAGGCACCACATGAAGGACAAGCGTTATATTTTGCCCAGTTCAATTTTCTCTCGTCAATTTCTCCGCGTTCAAACTTTGCACTATACATTCCAAGCTGTTCAAGCGTAAGAAGTTCAGGGCCTGCGCTCATTGTTCCGCCGGTAACCATGATCGAGGGGATATTTAAACGAGCCATACCGATTAAGTTGCCCGGCATTCCTTTGTCACAGCTTGCGATGAAGACTCCGCCGTCAAAAGGAGTAGCGTTTGCGTGAATCTCAATCATATTTGCTATCATTTCGCGGCTTGCTAGGCTGAAGTTTATACCGTCGTGCCCTTGGCTTTCTCCGTCACAAATATCAGTGCAGAAATATCTTGCCCCAAATCCTCCGGCCTCACTTACACCTTTTCTTACGGCTTTGACTAATTCATACAAATGGGCACTTCCGGGGTGGCTATCTCCTGCTGTACTCTCGATAATGATCTGAACTTTGCCTAAGTCTTCAGGTTTCCAGCCGCTTCCGATTCTTAATGGGTCAAGTTCTGGCGCGATCGTTCGCATTTTCTGACTAGTGAGTTCCATTAGTTTTTCCTCCTTGAAGATATAAATAAACCCCTCTGCAATTTTACAAAGGGGCATGAATTTTTTAGAAGCACAACGAAATTATTAAAGCTACTACGAAGCCACCTACACCTACAAGTGTTTCCATGATCGTCCAAGTCTTCAATGTAGTAGGTTCATCGAGTCCTACCAATGATTTTACAAGCCAGAAGCCAGAGTCGTTGAAGTGTGAACATACTGTAGAACCACCAGCAACTGCTGCAACAACACAAGCTTTATATAACGGTGTAAGAGCCTGTACAGCCGGCATAGCTGCAACAATTCCCGCTGCCATTGTCATAGCAACTGTAGCACTTCCAACGCATATACGAACAAGAGCCGCAACTATGAACGCTACAACTACTATGGGCATATTGACTGATGAGACAGCATTTCCGATTAAGTCGCCTATTCCTGAATACTGAAGCACAAAACGAAGAACTCCGCCACAAGCTGTTACAAGAAGAATCAGTCCTGTAGGCTCACGCGATTTGTCTAAGATTTTGCTAACTGTGCCATTGAATAACCATGTTTTACTCCCAACATGTACATAGCAAAGATCGTTGATATAAGAAGAGCTACGAAAGGTTCTCCTAGGAAATTAAATACAGGCATTGTTGAGGCCATGGCAGGAATGACAGCGAATACGGATTTCAGAATTATCAATACTAACGGGATTAAAATTATTCCAGCAATAGTACCGAACGGAGGCAATTTTGACTCTTCAAAGTCTTCTTGATTCTTTACGTGATCAGGAACAGGGACGAAATATTTTTTGCCGCAGTAAGCTCCCCATATAGGTCCAGCGATTATCATAGCAAGGCTTCCGCAGAATATACCTATTAAGATTACCCAGCCTAAGTCTACGCCTATCATATTAGCAACAAGAACAGGGCCAGGAGTCGGCGGTATGAAAGCATGACCTACAGCAAGACCGGCAAGTAAAGGAATCGTATAGAACAATGCGCTTCTGTTTGTGCGTTTTGCAAGAGAGAACGCAAGAGGGATCAAGATTATTAATCCTGCATCAAAGAACACTGGAATCGATACGACAAGACCGGTAATGCCCAAAGCCCAAGCAGCTTTTTCATCGCCGAATTTCTTGACCATGGAAACAGCTAAAGTTTGTGCGCCTCCTGAAGCCTCAAGAATTGCCCCGAACATAGAGCCAAGGCCTACAAGCAAAGCAATTCCCCGTAAAGTGTTTCCCATTCCATCATTAACAGATCTGATGATTTCAGATAAAGGCATTCCAGCAATGAGACCGATCGAAATAGCACCTACAAGAATCGAAATCATTGCGTGAACTTTGAATTTAATGATTAGAACCAGAAGAATAATTAAACCTAAGACAGCACCGAGAATGAGTCGTGTTGAATCTAATGCTACTGCTTCCAATTTTTAATAACGCCTCCTTTAATGAGCAAAAAATTATCACAGCAAAAAAACGCTGCAAAAACAACGCCACCAAATAATTTTTACATCAGACGTCTGATATTTAAGTGGATTTTGGAATTATATATTTGATTAATGATAGGTCAAGATACTCGTGAAGTATTATGCTTTATTGAGACTTGTTTTCTTGTTCTTGCATTCTTACAATCATCTGATGATTATATGTTAAGTGCATCACCATTGCACAGCGCGTACCTGCCTGATCGTGTCTGGAGATTGCCTCAGTTATGGCCCTGTGGGTTTCTATGGTTTCTTCTAGCAAGAGCCTGTGAGTTACGTTGGCAAAAGTATATACGGCCGATACGATCAGTGGCACAAGTTCTTCAACGACGCGATTATTGCTGCAATGAGCTATTTTCTTGTGAAATTCAATATCTTTATGTACGTGATCTTTCCCTGAACGATATAACTCTTCAACCTCATTACAAAGCTGTGTTATTTCTCTTATGTCCTCGTCAGTAACGTTTATGGCTGCATGAGCTGCTATCTCTGGTTCGATCATTAGGCGAACATCGAAAAGTTCTAGCGCAAGTTGTAATTTATCGTTGTATTTATTGCCCACCATGGAGCGTTAGCAACCTCACCCTCTGCCCATGGATCATTTATAACTGTTAAATTTG
>CAJOGG010000186.1 GCA_905234205.1 uncultured Synergistales bacterium
GCGTTTTCTTTCGTGAACATGAGCACTTTTTCTTTCGCACTTACCCGTGATTTTAACCAAAACTACTGCACGCTAATCTATCCCTAAAATAGCCTCATCTAAATCGTCTTGCGTGATACCTATGTATGCCAACGTTATCGCGGGGCTTGAATGATTGAACGCCTTTTGAATCACTTCTATGTTCGTGCCATTTCGATAGAGCATATACCCAAAAGTTTTCCTCAATGTGTGCGTACCGATCTTGTAATTTATCTCACAGGAGCTCGCAGCGCTCGTTAATATCCACCAAACGTAATGCTTTGTGATTCTTAATTCACCGTTTGCGCGCGGTTTTTGCGACTTAAATAAAGGTTCACGCAACAAATACGCCCACGTTGATTCCCTTTTACGCTTATGTAAATATTTGCTCAACGCTCGTCTAGCGGCCGGGTGTAAGATTATGTCAGTGTACTTTCCCGTCTTGTGTTCACGGATCTGTAAACGCGTCTTAATCGCAAATCGCCCACGCTTATCTATTTGTGCTACGTCCTCTACGTTCAACGCTACTAAATCGCTTATGCGCCTACCCGTGAATATCCCTAGCATGAATAACGCGTAATCCCTGACATTTTTACGCAACAAATACGCGCTGATTTTGTCTCGATCTGATTGGCTCCTTATTGGCTGTGTGGTCTTGTTCATGTTCATAAAAAAATAGCACGGCCTCAACAACCATGCTATACCAATTCCCCTGTCCTCCGTAGGCGTCTGGCTTAGCGCTGTTTATACGCTCTCACCCGGAAAGACCTTTATTGATTTCTAACAAATATGAGGAAAACTCTTATTAGACGATAGGATTATATCACGCTTTTTTATCTTTTCAAGTAACGTTTGAATCACTTTTTAATCACCACGCTTTTTTAGAGCCTGTACACGAAACTGTGTATGGACGCAAAGAAATGCCTGCAAATACTGAACAAAATTGTGTCTATACACAGAAAACTTTACGTACTCCTTTTTTTAAAATATCCCCGTGTACATGCTCTCGCTATCGGGCACTAGTAACATGGTTGCTAGAATTTGCGGGAATAATCTACGGTATCTTATGGCCGTGTTTCGCGATATATTGTGCTTGTCCGCTACGTACTTCAATCGTGAACGAAAACGGCTACCAGGCGTGTTCATGTACTTGACGTGGTCCGCGGCTACATTCCAAATTTTCGGGTCGACTTCTTTCAGCTCATTGGCGACGCGGTTTATGTGTTGCCACCCTCCACTAAGCTTTACGACGTTCTCAAAACTCTCGTATTCAACTACGATGGCTTCCGCTTGCGTGTGGGAACTCTTTTGCGTGGGTTTGTAATCTAATGGTAACGGGTCTCGTTGTGCTTTGATCATTTCGTGAATTTCTTCGGGGGTTGGTTGTGAATATGTGCCTAGTAAAACCGCAAATCCAAAAGGGTGCATAGAGATTATGAACTCAATTAAATTCGCGACTTGATTGAAGATTTCAGGCTTGATTGTGATTTTTGGTAGCTTCATAGAAAAGAGTATAACCTCCTGCGAGTTTTTCGTAGGAGATTATATCATGGACGTAGAGAAAATACATACTCTCAACGAGTTTTGCATTTGTTCAGATATTTTAGCAGATGTCCAATAAATTGTACAGGGGCGTTTTCGAGATTACCATTTTCGAGTACTTCTTTGACGTATCGCGCGTTATACCCTATTTCATCAGCCAAAGCCTTGTAATCCAAACGTCTTTCCTTCAACTTTTGGTATAGCGTTTTGGCCTTCAATTTGCCGTGGTACCACTGATAATTCACGGAGCCGCTAATGTCGTATTTGAGTATTTCGGCAAGTCGCAAAAACGTTCCCACCGAGGGCGCTGACTTCCTGATTCGCCAAGCTCTTGGCAATGTTTCGTGTACGTGGAGTTTGTTCGCAATGTCCAATTCGGAGTATCCTGACCTCTTGACTAGTTCCCCCAGTCTTGTCAGGAATTCCTCCGTGACTTCATCAATATAGATATGTTGGTCATTAACTGCCGTAAAACAGCGCATATTTTATTCCTCCTATTTCGATTTGTCAAGCCCCTATTCGTGACCATAGCGTCCTCGCCAATTCCACGCCTGAATCACTTCGGAGGCTTGTTGATACGGTGCCACCCCAAAGTACAGCAAGCATTTCCTGTTTGTACAGTGAATCGTGTAAACGTTCATTCCATAGTCGCGTGTTTCAACTACTTCGGGCTTCTCGCCGCAAAACGGGCATGGCTTCAATGTTACGTCGATATCCTCATCTTTGAGAGGTTTGGGTTCTGGAAATTTTGTCATGATTTCTTGTTGCTCCTTTCAGTTTTTCAACTACACTTATTACTCACTAATAACATTGGCTAATCGAATACCTTGAATTTTCCCCAAAAAAAGGGGATAGCTTGATCTAGCTACGAGACTCTACCAAGCTATGTTTAACTGCGTATTCATCGAGTTTCCGCTGTGCTTCGGTCACATTAAAAAATAAAGGCAGTTCCTTATCTATAATGCGTACATTTGCGTACCCCGACTCCGTGAAACCTATCATGTATGTATTCGCGTATGATGCATTGCAAACACCGATTGTTTTGCCCCTGTAGCGATACGTCCGTCCATAAAATCCACTCATGATTGCCGTGAGGCCTCCAGCATTTTGACGACCTGTTCAAGATCGTGCATAACTTCAAGCGTTATCGGCGTTTTGTACCCTCTGATGAAATCTCTTGCCTTTCTCTGATTGAACGCAAAATTTACGAAGAACTCCTCATTTTTTCCTGAGCGTTTTATACTAGAACGAAGGTTATTTACGAACTTTTCTGGATTTCTGTAGAATCGCGTATTTATTGATTCAGAAATGTCGTAATTTAACAGGTTCGCCAAACTCACAAACGCGCCTAAAAGTGGAGTAGCTCTGCGTTGAGTCACTATCTCGTTGAGCCAAGCTTTACCCCTACCAAGACGTTTTGAGACGCTGGTCATGGTCATTCCGTTTGCCTTGATGATGTGCTTCAAATTCATAAGGAATTTCAGCGCAACCTCGTCAACTACTATGTGCATAGTTTCAATGTTCTGTTCCATAATTGCCTCCGTGATTTCGTTATTGTTGGTCCTTGACCTTTTGCCAATTCGTGTAATTCGCGCTCTCAATCAAGTCATAGTCAAGAGCTTCCGCTATTCTCATCAACGTTTCAAGGTTCGGGAATGCGCTTCCGTAAATTATCCCTTGAAGTGTACCGACGGCTCGCCCCGTTTTGTCTGATAAATCACGCGGGGTCATACCTCGTTCCCGCATGATCATAGTTAAGTCGTCCAAAAAATCCATGGTTATATCGTCCTGCACAATTCGCATTTTGGGCGATAATTTTCCAAGTCCAAGTCTCATTGCCATACAACATTACCTCCTAATTCAAACCTTCAAAACTCGTGCTTTCCCTGTGAAATGCCAACTTACAAATCCCCGTCGGGCCGTTGCGGTTTTTGGCGATATTGATTTCCGCTATGTCATCGCAAATTTCTGCGACCTTCTTGGGATCAAACTCCTCGTAATAGTTTTCGCGGTACAACAAGCTCACGGTGTCAGCGTCCTGTTCAATGCTTCCGGAGTCTCGTAAATCGCTCAACTTCGGGCGCTTCTCTACACGTTTTTCAGCCTCACGCGATAA
>CAJOGG010000187.1 GCA_905234205.1 uncultured Synergistales bacterium
CTCAAGTTGTTCATCTCCTAAATATATCTATATGAAACAGGGGGCCAGACCCTATAATTTGAGCCTTCCCCCTAAATTAATGGCCTGTTTGTGAATTAAGCCTTGATTATTCGTCCACACCAATTTTCTCAAGTGTGTATTTCATTGCTTCGCCTACTGATGTTAATTTTTCGGCGTCCTCGTCAGGAATTTCGATTCCGAACTCGTCCTCGATTCCCATAATAAGCTCCACTATATCCAGAGAGTCTGCGCCAAGATCCTCGACAAAACTTTTGTCTTCTGTAACCTGATCTTCCTCAACGTCAAGACGATCTGAAACTATTGTCTTCAGTTTTGCTACTACTTCTTCCTTTGTCATGTATAGTTCACCTCCTCGTTAAGATAATTACCTGCTTATATAATTAGCACATTGTCATTCCCCCGTCAACTGCGAGGACTTGACCTGTTATGTACGCACTTGCTTCCGACGCGAAAAACGCAACTGCTTTTGCAACGTCTTCAGGGCTTCCGATTTTGTGAACAGGGATTGATTGTAAGATACCTTCTTTGACTTCAGGCTTTAATACCTCTGTCATGTCAGTCTCAATAAATCCCGGTGCTATTGCGTTCACAGTTATACCACGTTCAGCATATTCACGAGCCACTGATTTAGTAAGGCCGATTATACCAGCTTTTGATGCGGCGTAATTAGCTTGGCCTGCGTTTCCTGTTAAGCCTACAACTGACGCGATATTAATTATTCTGCCATAACGAGCTTTTGCCATATCACGAATAACTTCACGAGTACAATAGAACGCTGCATTGAGATTCGTGTTGAGAACTGCTTGCCAATCTTCAGGCTTCATTCTCATTAACAAAGTGTCGCGAGTAATTCCGGCATTGTTCACGAGAACACTAATTGACTCTTTCATAGAATCTTTCACACTCTTCATGAGACTCGTCACTTGTTCATAATTGCTAACGTCAGCTTGAAAGATTTCTGTATTAACTCCCAAGGTTTTTATCTCGTCGCGTAATTTCTCTGCACTCTCTGAACTTCTATTGTAATTTATGGCAACGTTGAATCCATTTTTTGCTAACTCAAGAGCTATTGCACGTCCTATACCCTTTGAAGCGCCTGTTACTAGAGCAAGCATTTCGCTATATCCTCCAACTTTTCCGGCTTTGAACTAGAATACAAATTTATTCCCTTTCTTATTCGCTTGATTAATCCTGTAAGCACTTCCCCCGGGCCAAGTTCGATAAACGTATCAACTTTCAACTCGTCAATCATGAAATTCACGCTTTGTTGCCATAATACTGGGCTGAAAGTCTGAGCATATAGACTCTTTCGAATCTCATCAGGATTCTTGACGGGCTTTGCGCTCACATTGGCGATAATATCATATTTTGCCTCATTCCACGAAATTTTCTCAAACTCTGCTTTGAGTTTATCCGCGGCGGGCTTCATGAATTTGCTGTGAAATGGTGCGCTCACGTTGAGTTTTACTGCACGTTTTGCCCCAAAAGTTTTCGCGCTCTCAATAGCTTTATCGATTAATTCATTTACTCCTGCGGGAGCAATCTCACCATCAGGAGCAACAGAGTCACAAAGATTCTTAACGCCATCTTCATCAAGCCCCATTAATGCCGCCATAGCTCCTTGACCTGCCGGAACAGCTTCTTGCATAAATATGCCTCTATCTCTTACAAGTCTGACGGCATCATGAAATTCAAGCACACCAGACGCAGCGAGAGCAGTGTATTCGCCCAAACTATGACCAGCACAACAAACGGGATTAATATTCGCTCCAAGTTCGTTAGTCAAGGCTCGTAACGCAGCTATGCTCACTGTCATTATTGCAGGCTGTGAATTCTTCGTGAGAGTTAATTCTGCTTCGTCGCCCTCAAAGATTAATTTCGTGAGGTGGAATGATAACGAGTCATCAGCTTCAGCAAATACATCACGGGCACTCTTGTAAATTTCTTTGCCCATTCCGATTGATTGAGCACCTTGGCCCGGAAAACATAACGCGTAATTCATTAACACTTCACCGCCTCAACATTGCTTAAAATTTTCTCTGCTTGTGTAAACATGTTCTCAATAATAACTTTTGCGGGGAGAATTTCTCTGACCATTGCGGCACTCTGTCCGGCCATTAACGATCCCCAATCAGTATCACCGTCAACAACTGCGGCGCGTAATTTCCCTGTACCTAGTGCTTCAATCTCTGAGGCGGGAGCTTTTTCTGACTCTAGCTTCTCAAATTCAGCGGTTAATTTATTGCGTAAACATCTCACGGGGTGGCCAAGTGATTGACCTGTTATAGCAGTGCTTCTGTCTTTGGCATTCAATACGGCTTTCTTATAATTCTCGTGTACCGTGCATTCTTCACAACAAATAAATCTCGTGCCAACCTGTACACCTTCAGCACCTAATGCGAATGCAGCAACTATTCCGCGACCGTCAGCAACTCCGCCGGCACACACAACAGGAATTTTCACGGCTTCAGCTATTTGCGGGGTCAATACCATTGTAGTTAATTCTCCGATATGGCCGCCGGCTTCCATTCCTTCGGCGATAACCGCATCAGCTCCCTGCTTCTCGACTCGTTTTGCTTGAGCTACTGACGCTACAACAGGAATAACAATTGTACCGATTGGCTTAAGTTTCTCAAGAAATTTTCCGGGACTTCCTGCTCCAGTTGTTACTACGGGGACTTTTTGCTTGATTGCAACCTCTAAAGCTCCTTCAGCAGTTGGGGACATCAACATTATATTTAGCCCAAAAGGTCTGCCGGGTTCAATTAATTTCTTGGCCTTGATGATTTCTTGTTCGAGAATATCCGGGGGAGTCGCAGCAGCAGCTATCACGCCCAAACCTCCAGCGTTACTTACCGCCGAAGCAAGTTCAGCATTAGCTACCCAAGCCATACCGCCCTGAATTAATGGATATTTCGTCCCCAAAATTTTGCAAAGTCTGTTATCTTCTCTTAACAACATATTTATACATTCACCTCTCTATAATTCACGACTTATTAATTCGTTACCGTCTTCCTTGATGAAATTACGAGCCACCGATATTGCACTCAAGACAGCAGGAGATTTTGATCGCCCATGAGCTTTTATCACCGCACCGTTGACTCCGAGCAAAGCTGATCCGCCGTATTGTTCATAATTGAATCTGGCCCACAACTTTTTCACTACAGGAGCAAGCAATAACATTCCAGCCTTGGCCATGAACGACGATTTAACTTCATCAGTCAATAAACCCTTTAAGCTTTGCATTATGCCTTCACCAAGTTTTAGCGCGATATTTCCATTAAAGCCATCACACACGATTACATCAGCATGACCAGCAACAACTTCATTACCTTCGATATAGCCGCCAAAATTCAATGAGTTCTTCTTCTCGATTAACTCACGTGCACCGAGAACTGTATCGTCTCCCTTAATCTCTTCCGTACCGTTTGACAATAGCTTTACTTCAGGGTTTGCAACTTTCATCACCTTGTGAGAATAAATGCTGCCCATCAAAGCGAATTGCAACAAATTTTCCGGCTTACACCTGACTGTTGCTCCTACGTCCAACATAAACGAGGTCTTCTCAACTGAGGGAATCGGTACGCCTAACGCTGGACGATCAATTCCCGGTAAACGACCAACAACTAAAACGCCACCCGCAACTATAGCGCCTGTACTCCCTGCACTTACACAGCCTTGAGCTTCTCCGCGTCTCACCATTTCCATAGCTACACGAAGGCTTGAGTCTTTCTTCTTGCGAATTGCGTTTGCCGGATGTTCATCAGGGTCAATAATTTCGCTTGCATGTTCAATATGGATCCTTGGGTGCGATTCTAAACAGGGCTTAATCTTTTCCGTGTCGCCAGTCAAAATTATCTCTATGTCGTCGTATTTCTGACAAGCTAGCAACGCTCCTTTGCAAATTTCTCCCGGGGCATTGTCTCCTCCCATCGCGTCAAGTGCTATAACAATCTTCTTATCATTCAACTTGTATCACCTACCTTTACTTATTCAACAACTTCAAGAATAAAACGTCCTACAAAAATTTCTCGATCCCCGACTTTCGTTCGAACGCTCACAATTTTTTTGCCGTCATGATTCACTCCGACCTTTGCACGAGCGATTAACACGTCTCCAACATGAGAATGTCCCTTATATTCGCCACGCATTGAGTCAATAATCACATTAGCCGCCTGTATAGCTGCCACTGCAATTGAACTTGCTTGCGAGTAAACATAATTATCGCTCACTATGTCGGTGAACCTGAAAGCCATATCCTTAACCGTGCGCAAAACAGACAAGGCCCATTTGTCTGGCTCAAGTTCCAACAATTCTCCGATAACTTCAGAGGGATTCAGAGATTGTAATTTACTAACGGCGTCCTGTGCCATTGTGCGAACACGTTCACGCAGTTCGGGGACTCCCATTAAAGCGCGATCAAGTCTCACTGTACTGATACTGACGTTCAAGAGCGAGGCTAACTCGTTGTCTGTGGTCATGGGATTCTCTGCAAGTATTTTCGCGAGTTTTTCCTGCCGTGATTGTCGTTCGGATTTATTTTTTAGCACCTGGTACTAATACCTCATAGCAATAAATTTTTGCAAAGTATATGTGCCAAGTTGAAATTCGTCAAGCTCTCATAATGACTATGCTAAAAACGTACACATGAAGAAAAAATCGTCTCCCTTATCCTATGTTTTGTTATACAACAAGCTCTATGAGAACGTCTCGTGGTGTGTGATTTATCTTGACAAGCTCTATTTGTGAAACAAGGTCAGCAACAATGTTAATTAAGTATCCGGAGTGCAATGTTTAATCATCAAGATAGAGGGAGTTTGTAAGCTCCCTTCATTATTATTCTGAGAAACGAACGTGAATAAACTTGTCCCATTTCAGGTACGGTTCAGACAAAATAATTTCGTCTGGCACATCGGGTTGAAATTCAAGCGATTTATTGACTTCGTACCAGAAAACTACGTCGGCGCGGCCTGAAACTAATGCGGCTGTTCTTGCTCCTGCGCTGACATTCACGAGATTAATATTCACGCGTAGACGTCGGCCAATTTCTGCTAACACTGCTGTGCTATAACCTGCCGGCATTCCATCAACCCCCACAAAATCCACCGGAGGCAGGTCTCCTGTAACTGCAACGTTTATTGTTGGAGCGTCCTTAAATCTCTCGAACTTGATAGCGTTTTCTTTGTCGCGTTTAGTCCTGTTAATACCGTAAATGTAATCGTAACTTGTATCTTCGGGAAAATTCTTGATGTATTTCTGCTCAAAACCTGCTAGGGTGAAATCATTACGCATTGATATTAACGCAGCATTCCACCTATTGAGCAAAACCACGTTATCCTTCGTGAAGCCGAAACATAGATTCATTATCCCAGAGCTTGAGATACAAGAAGGCTCATAGCTATTATCAACGCGCAACAAATATTCCGCAACGAAATCCGGCAAAATAATCTCGTCAATCTCGCCCCTGTTCAGAGCCATCTGCATGAGTCATAAAACTTTGCTTTGCTTGTTGAATGGTCGCCGCCGAGTATAACCCAGCCTTTTGTTGCCCAAGAACTCTTCATGAGCATGAAAAACTCTTTGGGAGAAGTCTTAAGCCTCGTCAGAAAACCCACGTAATCTTCTGTCAACGCATTGGCAAAAGTGCATGAGCTAACAACAAGGCCGAGAATTAGAATTAAACAAGCTAATCGTTTCATACGTTATTTCTTTCCGATTAACATAGATTTATTCCAACCGTAATAAGGCGTCGAAGTAATTACACCTTCCGGAACATCAGGTTGCGCGTCATAGCCTTCAAAAATCTGAAACCAAAACACTACATCAGCACGTCCTGACTTTAAGGCCACAGCACGAGCACCTGTCTCAACAATTACAGGGTTGATATTAACGTGAAGTCTTCGGCCTATTTCAGCAAGTACAGCTGTGTTAAAGCCTGCTGGCGTTCCATCTGATGCAACATAATCGAGTGGTGGTTGATCTCCTGTTAATGCTACTTTAAGAACTTCTGCATCGTCAAACTTCTCAAAAGAGACCGCCGGAGGATTTGTAGCATTTGGCCCGGTAATGAAATCACGTGCAAGAATTCCTATGACCCCTTCGCGTTCCATATCTTCGACCGCTTTGCTGAATCTGTCGCGTAATTCCGTCCTATCATCAAGAAAGCCGAAAGCAAGGGCAAACGGATTTTTTCCAAGAATGAATCCACGAAGCTTATAAGCAGAGTTTGTCCTGAGAATGAACTCACCAACACATTCAGGAGTAGCAATCACGTCAATTTCGCCTTTACTCAACGCCATCTGCATGAGCATTAACGAGTCATAGAACTTCATTTCGCCGTAGGTAAAATCCTTGTCGAATACAGACGCCATTACCATTTGCCTATATGTGTCTGTATAAGCTTCG
>CAJOGG010000188.1 GCA_905234205.1 uncultured Synergistales bacterium
GGCAAGAACAAAATAGGCTTTATAGTTAGTGAATTAATCGGTCAGCAAGAAATCGTTATTAAATCCCTAGGACGCTTCTTAGCTAAAATTGACGGCATAACAGGCGGAACAATCTTGGGAGACGGCAACGTAGCATTAATTCTTGATGTGGCATCGTTTTATTCTACAAAAGGGTAGTGAGTGAAAATGTCTGATTTAGCAGCGTTCAACAATCTTCAACTTGATGCTATTCGCGAAGTGGGCAACATAGGCACAGGAAACGCAGCCACGGCTTTATCAGGCTTATTATCGCGAATGATAAATATGACTGTTCCCAAGACTGAATTGGTGTCAATCTATGAGCTTGGCGAACATTATGGAGATCCCCTGCAAATCGTAGGAGCTGTGTTCGTGCGTTCAACTGGGGGCTTCGGTTGCAGTCTGATTTTTATCCAAAATGAGGAAGACGCGAATTTAATGGTCGAGTTATTGCTCAAGCAGCAGTTCGGAACTTTTATCCCCGTTGCAGAACTTCCAGGCGAAATGAAGGACAGTGCGTTGAGTGAGGTAGGAAATATTGTTCTAAGCTCGTTCCTAAACGCTATAAACATGCTACTAGGCACACAACATCAAATAAGTGTCCCTGGTGTTGCTCATGACATGTTAAGCGCGATACTTGACGTAGTGGCCTCAATTTATGGGCAAATGGGCGAGACAGCATTGTTAGTAAATACAGAATTAAGCGTGGAAGGCCTGACCGATGGACGCAAAATTTCCGGACATATAATCTTAATCCCAGACCCCGATTCGCTTGAACTCTTGCTGCGAAAACTGAAAGTGATGTGAAAGTATGGCAGAAAATAGCGTAGTATTAGGTATGGCGGATTTACTCGTGATGCCGGCGCCTGTGAAATTAATAACTCTTGGACTCGGATCGTGTATAGGGCTTGTGGTGTTTGACAGTTTTGCAAAAGTCGCAGGAATGGCCCACATAATGCTCCCTGATTCAAGAGGTTTACGAGGCTCTGAGAAAGTAGGCAAATTCGCCGATACAGCAGTTCCGGCTTTGATTGAAGAGATGCTGAAGAAGGGCGCTACACGTCCTAGAATTAAAGCTAAGATCGCTGGTGGTGCACAAATGTTTTCATTACCTGGCGCAAGTGCGGAATTTCTCACGGTTGGCGCAAAAAACGTTAAGGAAACTAAGACGAAATTGGCACGTTTGGGAATAGCTTTGGTGGCCGCTGATACAGGAGGCAATAAGGGACGCACGATCGAATTTTCAACAAGTAACTGGGTCCTAAAAGTGAAAACTCTCGGCAAAGGGATAACTGAAATTTAAGTCAGGGGTGATAGTCTAATGACACCTGAAAGCGAGAAAAAGTTATGGGAAGAATATACAAAGACAGGGGCCGGCCGTGATGAATTAGTGCTCAAATATCTGCCGTTAATAAAATACGTGGTTGGAAGAATGGCTATTACGCCTCCACAGGGGCTTGACTATGAAGATTTATTAAGCTTCGGGGTGTTTGGCCTGCTTGATGCCGTGGAAAGGTTTGACCCCACAAAAGGCTTTGTCTTCCAGACTTACGCAATACCCAGAATACGTGGCGCAATTCTCGATGAGTTAAGAAAATGTGATTGGTATTCACGTTCAGCGCGCGAAAAAGTCCAGAAGCTGAATCGCATTATGGAGCGTATTTTGCGTGATAAAGGCGAACTCAATGACGAAGCAATCATGAAAGAAATGGGTGTTACTGAGGCAGAGTATTACGAGATTCAAGAGTTGGCCTCACGAGGTTACATAACCTCCCTTGATGATGTTACGCCGCTTGAAGATGGCGAAGTATCTGTAGAAGCTACGTTAGCTGATGAACGTGAAGGAATTTCAGAACGTCTTGACGAGGAGAGCGAGAAGCAAGAATTAATGGAAGCACTAGCCGAGCTCCCCGAACGTGAGCGCAATATGTTAAGCCTTTATTATTATGAAGGATTGAACTTAAAAGAAATTGGCCGAACTTTAGGAGTTACAGAGAGCCGAGTATCTCAGATTCATGGTAAAGCGTTGTCAATGTTGCGAGCGATAATGAGGAGGAAGCAGAATGTTTGATAAGGAAATATTCTCATTGACGGCGACCTCCGAAGGGATTTATTTATCTTGTTTCAGCCGCGACTTCAAGGAAAACGACGTGTACGCTTATTTGAAGGAATACGGGATTTTACGTTATGATTTCAAGGCCGTGCGCAAATTCATTCAAGACGGTGAACCTTGCAAGATCTGTAACAGAAACCCAGCACTTGAGAAGCCCGCGAAAATTTTAGTAACGTTGGCAAAAGACAAAATGACCGCGAGTGTAACTATTGAACCTCCGTTTTTTGCATTGCCTTGGCCGACCGAAGAGGAAATCATCAAGGCTTTGGCCTCTCATGGCGTGCAGGTTGGAGTTAGTCAGACAGCTATACAATCATTGTTAGCACGAAAATTGGGCAATGAAGCTGTTGTTGTAGCTGAAGGCGTCAAACCCATTGAGGGCAAAAACGCTTATATCGAATTAATCAAAGACCCCGATAAACCGTTTGAAGTTCGCGATGACGAGAAAATAGACTTTTGGAGCCGCAGCACCATAGTAACAGTGCACCCTGGCCAAGAGATAGCGATAAAGCACCCTTTGGAGAATGGCAAAAATGGCGTTGACGTTACAGGAGCAGTAGTAAAAGCTAAACCCGTAAAGAATGTAGAATTTTCATTCGGTGAAGGCTTGAAACGTGACGACGAGAACAGATTATTGTTAATCGCGACAGCTGAAGGACAGCTCAAAAACGAAAAGGGCCGCTTGGTCGTCTTACCTGAACTCGATATTCACAAGGATATAGATTTTGGAATCGGTAGCATAGATTTCACTGGTGCTGTAAAAATTCATGGTTCAGTCAGAGAAGGTTTCCACGTTGTAGCGCAGGGAAATATCGAAGTGTTCGGGCCAGTTGAAGGCGCTGATATTGATAGTCAAGGCGTAGTAGTTATTCATGGTGGAGTCCGTGGAATGGGCAAAGGCACATTGCGTTCAAACGGTGACGTAAGCTTAAATTTTGCCGACAATGCTTCAATACGTTCGGGCGGTACGATTCTAGCGAAAAGTTCTATCATGCATTCACATTTATATGCACAGCGCGCGGTAATGGCTCTTGGTGGCGGGAAACATTCGCAGATAGCCGGCGGAAGGATTGAGGCAGGCTTGGAGGTCTCATGCAATATCCTTGGCTCTGAAATGGGAACTAAGACGGAAGTTGTTGTTGGTTTGCCCCCAGAAATGCTAGAGAAACGAAAAGTCTTTACTACCGAGATAAAACGCTGTGATGAAAATCTTGAACGTATCGAGCCTAATTTAGTTCTATTGAAGAAGTTGGAAGCAGCTGGACAACTTGACGACACAAAACGCGGAATGATGATGAACTTAACTAAAATGAAATTTCAGTTACAGGCGGCTCGTGAAAGTATGCAAACTGAATTAGACGCTTTATTGGAACAGTTGGAGCTCGTTAAGGATAAGGGAATCGTTCGCGTAAAAGATACGTGTTACGGTGGTGTAGTTATAACGATCCGTGGTTTGTCGTACATAGTTCATGAGCCTTGTAAATTTACTGCTTTTATAGCAGACGATGAGAAGCGC
>CAJOGG010000189.1 GCA_905234205.1 uncultured Synergistales bacterium
TGAAGCCTTAAAGATTCTGGGTGAGCCTGAATACAAGCAAGCTATCTTGGCCAAGAACACAAAGCCATTCGGAGACGGAACAGCAAGCAAGAAAATTCATGAGGCTGTAAAAGAATATTTGTTACAAGGGAGGATTTGACCATAGAAAACACAATGCGAATAAACGGCGGTATACCGTTAAATGGAACTATAAAGACTCAAGGAGCTAAGAACGCTGCGTTACCAGTGATGGCTGTATGTTTGTTGTTGCGGGGACAAACTTTGACTCTTGATAACGTGCCGGATTTGTACGACATTAACACAATGATTGAGCTTCTCAAAGCTTTGGGCGTTGAAATTGAGATAAACCGCGACGAAAAAACTTCACAAGTGATATTTCATGTGCCTGAAGAATTAAAGTGGGAAGTCTCTGAAACTTTAGCTCGTAAAATGCGTGCGTCGTCCTTAGTGCTTGGTCCGTTGTTAGCTAACTGCGGAAAAGTCTCTTTGCCTTTGCCCGGCGGTTGTTCGATTGGGAGTCGTCCTATTGATTTACACCTTAAGGGCTTGAAGCAAATGGGCGCAGAAATTGAAATTCAAAACGGTATTGTTTATGCGAAGATTAGGGGCAAATTACGAGGTAGAAGAATTTATCTTGATTTCCCGTCCGTTGGTGCTACAGAAAATTTAATGATGGCTGCTTCACTTGCGTCCGGCGAAACCATTATTGAAAACATTGCGCGCGAACCTGAAATTGATAATCTTGCAACAACTTTACGCTGTATCGGTGTACCTGTTGAACTTGAGGGAACTGGAGGAGTACGCATTCAAGGAATTGATAAAGCTCATTCAGGCCGTGATAGAGTTATCCCTGATAGAATTGAAGCATGTACTTACATGTTAGCTGGTGTTATGACTAATGGCCATATAAAAATCGAAGACGTTGTGCCCTCACACATTGATGCAATACTCGCAAAACTCGAGGAAAGCGGCGCAAAATTCTCCGTCAAGAAACATGTTGTAGAGATTTTCCCGTCAAAGCGTAAACTTCACCCAGTATCCATAAAAACTATGCCTTATCCAGGTTTTCCGACAGACTCACAGCCTCAAATGGCCGCAGCTTTGTCAATAGCTAAAGGTGTCAGCACAATTGAAGAGAGCGTTTTTCAGGCGAGATTCTTGTATGCTCAAGAGCTTAATCGAATGGGCGCGGATATTCAAATTTCTCGTGACATTGCGATAATCAGGGGCGTTGATAAATTACAGGGCGCTGTGGTCAAGGCTACTGACTTGAGAGCGGGAGCAGCGTTGATTATGGCGGGACTTGCAGCTGAAGGCGAAACGATCGTCGAAGATATGGTTCACGTGTGGAGAGGCTACGAAGCCATTGACAAGAAATTAAGAGCTTTGGGGGCACAGGTTGAGCTTATCTGAAGCGTTGTCAAAAATTGAAGTATATGCCTTTGTTGGCCCTGCTGGAACTGGTAAGAGTCATAGAGCTACACATGTGGCTAAGCAGAACAATATTGACGTAATTATTGATGATGGGTTAGTTATTTCACGCGGAAGAATTTTGGCCGGAAGAAGTGCTAAGTCAGAAATAAATAGGTTACGAGCAATTAAGCGCGCAATTTTTGAGTATGAAGACCACCGTGACGAAGTTGTAAACTACCTCGCGAAAAATCCGCCTAAACGATTAATGATTCTCGCAACTTCAAACGGAATGATCGATAAGATTGTATATCGTCTTGGCCTCAATCCTCCAACTAAAACG
Source organism: uncultured Synergistales bacterium (assembly GCA_905234205.1). GTDB lineage: Bacteria > Synergistota > Synergistia > Synergistales > Aminobacteriaceae > JAFUXM01. The sequence continues at coordinate 1,754 of CAJOGG010000189.1, forward strand.
ATAAGCATAACCGAAATCTCCAGCCCCGAAGAAATTGAAGCAGCCTTGCGTGAACGTCGTGAGAAGAAGCAGCATGTTGTTCCCGTCGCCAAAGCTCAAGTGCAAAATAATTTCGCAGGTAAACTTGTAAGTCAGATACGAGGCTTTTTCCGCGGCAGAGACAAGAACGAATCACGTAACACCATAGTTAAGCCTTTATTTAGCTTTAATGGCAAAGTTACAATTGAGCCTAACGCCCTTCAGGAAATGTCACGTAAACTACTTGAACTTGGCAATCACGTCAGAAAGATTCGTGAACTCGACATCGAAACTTATGACGACAAAATTGAACTCACGATTGAAATAGATCTCAATTTGGGAAACAAGAGCGCGTTGTCAATAGCAAAAATCTTACAGAAGAAAGTACGAGTAGGTTTAAGCTATTTCACGGGTATGGAGATTCGCAAGGTTAATATCAAGGTGAACGAAATATTTCTATGAGTATAAACATAAAGTCAGTGTGGGAAGAATTAAAGCAACGTGCAGAAGCTTGCCGGGAGTGTGAATTCTGCAATACGAGAGCCAAAGTAGTTTTTGGGGAAGGACCTATTGATAGCAAGGTCGTAATAGTCGGTGAAGCTCCTGGGAAACAAGAAAACCTTCAAGGAAGACCGTTCATCGGACCAGCAGGAGATCTACTGACCAAAATTTTGCAGAACGGCGGAGGAATTAAAAGAGACACGGTGTATATTACAAACATTGTGAAGTGTTGGCCACCACCAGAGGAGAATGAGAAGGACAAGAGTAATGGTAAGCCAAAGCCAATAAATATATCGAAATGCATCAAATTTTTGGAAGCGCAGTTGTTATTGTTACGACCAAAGATAATTGTTACTATGGGCAATATCCCTACACAAAACTTACTGAAAACTACCGTAGGAATAACGCAGCTAAGAGGCAATTGGAGGGAATGGCGAGGCATAAAATTATTTCCCATGTTACACCCAAGCTTTTTATTGAGGCAACTAAACGAACAAAAGCAAAATGAATTAAAGCGAGAAACTTGGCAAGACGTATTGTCATTGAGGGAACAAATAATAGAATTAGGACTAGACAAGGAGATGTTATTTAATGACAAACAACAAAAAAATCCCGACACACCTGGCGATAATTCTCGACGGTAATGGACGTTGGGCTAAACGCAGAAATTTACCAAGGCTCATGGGACACAGAGCAGGCTTAAGAAAACTTGAGCAAATGGTTAGACTCGTTAAACGTGAAGGCATTCGATACTTCTCGGTGTATGCTTTCTCTACTGAAAACTGGAACCGACCTGTCATGGAAGTTACAGGATTAATGAGTCTGTTTAGATATTACATTCGTAAGAAAGTTGATGAGATTAAATCCGAAGGTGCTCGTATAAGATTCTGCGGACGTAAGGACAAAATCCCCGAGGATTTATTACAACAAATGAAGTGGGCTGAAGAATATACTGCTGACCAAAATATACTCGATTTCATTCTGTGCATAAATTACGGTGGTCGCGCCGAAATTATTGACGCTGTGAACTCGTTGATAGCCTCAAATCCTCAAGCACCAGTTACAGAACAAGACCTGCGAAAATATTTTTACTTGCCCGATGTTCCAGACCCAGACTTAATTATTAGAACTAGCGGCGAATTAAGGTTAAGCAATTTCTGGTTGTGGGAGAGCGCATACAGCGAATATTACTTCACGGATACTTATTGGCCGGATTTTGACGAAAATGAATTACGCAAAGCACTTGACGATTACGCAGGAAGGGAAAGACGTTATGGCGGACTCAAAAGCTAAGAGAACCAGCAAGTCTTCGGAGTTCAGATTACGTTCATTAAGCAGCGTCGTTATAGCAGGGGTTATGATGACGAGCATT
>CAJOGG010000190.1 GCA_905234205.1 uncultured Synergistales bacterium
TTTTGAAAAGGAGCAAAAACTAATGGCTACGAAAATAAGTGTGTATCTCGAAGAAGATGTCGCAGAGAACATGAAACTATTGATTAAACACGAGGGAACGAAAATCACAGATTTCGTCAATACATCATTGAGAAAATATATTGAAAGCAAGTCAGTGGAGCTAGAACTGGCACGCAGACAAGAGCGTGAATGGGAAGAATTTAGACGGCAGCGAGAAAATAATTAATTTATTGGGAATGTTATAAGTTTTTGATGGAAATTCGAGGTAAAATTAACTCAGTAGCAAGCGTTATTGAAGATGAAGCCGCTTTACAAGTTCATCGTATGTGTGATTATTCGTTTTCTGTAGGCTCAAAAATCCGCTTGGAGAAATATGCTGACCTTGTGCAGGAACTTTGCTAAACGCTAAATGTTGAACTTGTCCTCCTTATACATTTCCGATGTGTACATGTTTTAGCGTTGTTGAACATGCCAGCGATGCAAAAATAGAATATGATGATGCGGCTTAATATTTTATGATGACACCCTCTATAAGGAAGTCGATGACCTCTACAAACGGGAGATGCGGTTACACAGTCAGCCCGAGCGTTCCAGCTAACTTCCGTAGTGCGTCTTGCGGTAGTTTACTCTATTAGTTTGTTCCCGTGAAGCAGTTTCCCATTGCTCATAGTGTAGACGCTCTTGCCATACTTAAGACTATCAAGATCGTGTGAAACTATCAACAATGTAACTCCTTCATCAGAATTTAATGTTGAGAATATTTTCATGACTTCACGCGCTGAATTTACGTCCAAATCTGAAACAGGTTCATCAGCAATTACTAGTGCAGGACGATTTATTAACGCACGCGCTATCAATGCACGACGCAATTCTCCCCCGGATAAATCGGCAGGATACGAATCAGCAAGATTCTTAATCCCGAACTTTTCCAGTAAATAATACGCATATCCTTCACCGTCACCGCCGTGCGGGTAGAGATAATAAGGCAGTAACACATTCTCAATAACTGTTAAACTTTGAAGAGCTGAAGCTCCTTGAGGGATAAAACCTATTTCATCATTTCGAATCCTTGAGAGTTCAGAATCGCTTTTCACGGTCAAGTCATTGTTGTTAAGTTCAACGCTGCCCAACGTAGGTGTCAACATACCTGCAGTAATATTCAGGAGTGTAGATTTCCCGGATCCTGAACGCCCAATAATATTCACAAAGTCCCCTGAAGAAATATCGAGATTAACGTCCTCAAGTGCTGTGAATTTTCTATCGTTGCGCATATATTCCTTGCGTAAGTTTCTGATTTTCAACATGAGTTTACGCTCCCCTCGTCATTTCATGAATATCGTAATGCCCAGCCTTAAAAGCTGACCAAGCCCCGGAGATTAACCCAGTAGTGATTGACAAGACCACAGACATAACAGCAAGGCCGGCAAGGCCAGCAATACCGGGCAGCAAAAACGGCAGCTTCAACGCTTCAATCATATAAGGACTTATGACAGCAATTATCACAGCTCCTAACACAACACCTAATAGAGAACCGTAAGAACTCACCATGAAGATTTCGGCCAAGCATAAACGAATCAATTTTCCTCTCGTTGCTCCTATGGTGCGTAAAACACCGAACTCACGTTTGCGTTCAAAAATAGTCATAGCAAAAATTAACGCAGCTATTGCCACAGCCATTACCCAAAATACTATCAGGCCATAAAAGATTGACGATGATACTACTTTGAGGCTTTCACCGATGGAGTTCACGAACTTCCTGCTGAACAATGCGTAAATGCCTTTGTCGTTTAACAGCCTGTTAATCTCACGTGCAGAAGCTGCTGGACTGAAGCCGGGTTTCAATTTCAACATTATTACTGACGTTAAACTCCCGTCATTAGTCAAAGGCCTCTCTCTAATTCGTTCCGCTTCCTTCGATAAAACTGCAAGAGTTGCCCTGTTCATGAATATCATTGCGTCGAACCCCATACCTGTCTGCTCAAGTCTCCCTGCTACCAGTAAATCCTTGTTGAAGAATTTCAGAGTTTCTCCGGGCTGCCCTGATACACGATAGCCAACGATGATTTCACCGTCCCGCAAGTCATGGCGAATCGTACTTTGCAGCCACGGTTTCACGATAAAATCAGAGCTGTACTCAATTCCGACTAACTGCACAGGATACGAACAGCACGAAGCACGCAATGTCGCTAAAAAACTCTGCGGAGATATTAAGTCAATTCCTGCGTCATCTTTGATTCGCATCAATTCGTCCATAGCACTGGCAGGCAAGTAAAACGTTGAGGGCTTTCCTGCTAACAATATATTGTCAACATGAGGATCAAATCCGGCAGGCACAACCATAATATCAGCTCCAAGTCTGTTAGCCATGCTTTGAGCACCATTAGCAAGACTGAACGACAATACTGACCCCGTGAACAACAACAACGAGAACAACATTATTATCAGCACCAAGCAGAAGCTTCGAAATGGCGAGCGACGAAAATTTCTTTTAGCGATTTCCCAAGTTGAAAGCCTCATTACTATTTACCGCCTCTCACGAAATTCACGATTAACGATATGACATTAACTGCAACGATTAACGCGACAAGCACACCAACCGCCGGCATAGTTACAGCCCTGCAAGCATGAGCAGGATCAGCACACAGACCACACGCCCAGTTTTCCCCAGCAATGTGAAGACTCCATTAGGCACGAACCAGCACGCAATTCCAGCACACGATGAAAGCATCGCCGAAATTACACGACATTTTACGAAACTAAACGCCGCTATTGATACTCCAAGAACCGTCACGAATATTCCAGAGTAGAAGCAATTCATGTTAGAGCCATCTATCTTCAACGACCGACACACAGGAAACAACACGAACGGAGTAAGAGCTAAAATTATTCCTAAAACTATGTTAGCCCAAACAAAAACTTTCTGTAACTTCATAAAATATAAGAAACCTCCTTTTCATAATAGGCATTATAACAGAGGGGCTGTGTGATGTCCCGGTACTTCGCAGGGAATCTAAACCTGAAATTCTGTGTTTCCCTGATAAATCTTCTGCAAAAGTTGAACGAAAATTAAGACGCTTTTTCTCTGGTCACATAGAACTAAGAGTACATCAGGCTTTTCAAGGTTTGATGTCAGTTCATTTATCCCATTTAAGTTTTTTCGACTTCAAATTCCCTGCCTCTTCCGATTTCATGAATTAAAACCGGTGGGTGAGGCATTAACGCCGACCATATCCAAGACATTTATTTTCTTCCTCTCATCTCATCATATATAGTAGTGTTTCAAGTATTTGTTTTTTATGATCTCCTTAATAATCGATATTCTATCATCGATTACCCCCGCCATACGACGCGGCAAAATCAGCAGAAATTGACGTGGCTAAATTTGCCGTCTTTGAGGCAATATATGCCCACGGGTAAAATCGGGAAAAGGCATTAATGCTGAAAAAACTATGAATGCTGAAAAAAGGCATAAATGCTAAATACTTTGATGATCGAAAGGAAGGTAATAAAAATGGTAACAACAGTTGCGACAAGACTTGAAATTCGCGGCGATTTTTATTTCACACAGCCAGACAATGTGGTAATGTTCGATGAGACTCTCTCGCAGACTGCAAAAG
>CAJOGG010000191.1 GCA_905234205.1 uncultured Synergistales bacterium
AGATTTATTAGCCCTCTCTGGAATACCGGGGAGGGATTTTTTTTGCTCGTTTACCTGGAATAGATCTTCTTGTGTGAGGAATTTTTGATTGCGTCTTCTTGTTGCTTGTAGGCGTTCTCAAGAGCACTGACTAGCTTTTCCCACTTGAAATTCCATGCGTTCTCGGCCTTGCAAGGTTTGTTCTTGTCATAGTTAGGATCGTCAATCGTATCAATATCGTGAGGGCGTTTGTGAATAATGAACTCTTTGCCATCAAACGAGACTGAAGAGCCATCATCAAAAGGTATATATACTCTCATGACTTTAGCTTTAATGGCAACGTCGCCACCATCAAAATAGCGTCTTCACCGTTGGAATAATACCCACGCCGGACATTTTCACCCCTGAATGAAAACTTTGTGTACATAGCTATAGCTGGAGCATTAGACTTACGAACTTTGAGTCTTAATAATTTCATGTTCAGATACGTAGCACAATCACTCACAGCCATCATTAACTGCGTGCCTATTCCTCGACGTCGATAAATTTTGTCAACTGTGATAGCCATTAATAACCCCGCGCGTTTTTCCCGGCCAAGTACTGCATATCCTAGCAATGGAGCCTCCGTTGTAGTAGCGAAGGCCCCTATGTAAGTGATTTCGTTTTGTGAATCTTCCTGTAAATCTTTGCGCACAACTTCTTCTGACCATGGAAAGCCGGACGCAGCGTTTAGACGCAAAATCTCGGGCAGGTGATTGATGTTCAGGAAGTCAATATTAGGCAGATACAATCACTAAATGCTCCTATTAATCGTTTGATTTCGATCTGCTCCGACTCCGATAAAGCCAACAGGAGTATTTAATTTCTCCTCAATATATTTCACATAGGCTTGAGCATTTGCCGGGAGTTCCTCAAAAGTTTTGCAGTTGGTTATATCGTCGTCCCAACCCGGTAAAACTTCGTAGACTGGTTTAAGCTCGTTAAGTGTCCTCGTATCAGTCGGCCAAGCTGTGAGTTTTTCTCCGTCCTTCTCGTAAGCTGTGCAGACCTTAATTCCGCCCATGCCCGTCAAGACATCAAGTTTTGTGAGTGCGATAACGTCAGCGCCGTTGAGTTCCATTGAGTATTTCAGCGCAGGAATATCAAGCCAACCGCAACGTCTTGGCCTACCTGTTGTAGCTCCGTACTCTCCACCATTAGCGCGCAATTTCTCCCCGGCCTCCTCAAAATCTTCCGTTGGGAATGGACCTTCGCCGACCCTCGTTGTGTAAGCTTTCACTACCGCGATTGTACGTGTTAAATCTGAAGGCGCTAATCCTGTTCCAGTGAAAGCTCCTGAAGCCGACGTTGAAGAGCTCGTGACGTAAGGATAAGTTCCGTGATCAATGTCAAGCAATGCCGCCTGTGCTCCTTCAAGCAAAACGTGCTGACCCTCGTCAACTGCTTTACGTAATAATGCGCGTGTATCGTCAACGTAAGGGGCTAAAGCCTCTCCCCATTTTTTAGCAGGCTCGTAAACTTCATCGAACATTAAAGGCTTCTGGTTATAGAGCTTCGTGAAAAGTTGGTTCTTCTCCTCAAGAATGTAAGTGAGTCTTTCGCGCAACACGTCGGGATTCAATAAGTCCTCAACTCTCAAACCTGAACGCGAATATTTATCAACGTAGCAAGGCCCTATCCCTCGTCCAGTTGTTCCGATCTTGCGACCTTTACCGCGGGCTTCTTCCTGTAATTTGTCAAGCATTTTGTGATAAGGCATAACTACATGAGCATGAGGACTCACGGCTAACTTTGCTCTATCTTGGCCTCTGCTGAATAACTCGTTGATCTCAATCAAGAATTGTTCAGGGTCAATTACGAGTCCATTACCAAGCACGCATAATTTTCCAGGGTAAAGCATTCCTGAAGGCAACAAGTGAAATACAACTTTCTGGCCGTCAGATATAACTGTGTGGCCGGCGTTTGCTCCTCCCTGAAATCTAACGAACACGTCAACTTCAGAGCCTAACATGTCTACAACTTTGCCTTTACCTTCATCGCCCCATTGAGCTCCTACTAGAAGGTCTACTTTTTTCTGTGAACTCAAAATTTTTTAATCCTCCTTAATAATTTAACGCTTGCCTGCAACTGAACGAAGAGATTTTTTTACTTCTGTGATAGCTCTCTGTAATTGTTCATCTTTGCTAATATCTCTGTTGGGTTCGCCCTTAACTTCAATATCAGGTGATAATCCAACGTGATCTATAACTTTTCCCGACGGTGTGTAATATCTTGCTATAGTTACATAAATTCCAGAGCCGTCAGTCAACGGGAACAACGTTTGCACGCTACCTTTACCGAAACTTTTTTCGCCAATCAATTTCGCCCGGCCTTTATCGTTCAAAGCTCCCGCCACAATTTCCGACGCCGAAGCGCTTCCGCCATTTATTAACACGACCATAGGAACGCCTGTTAGATATTCAGATTTATTGACATAATATTGATCGTTAGCTCGTTCTGAACGTCCCTTTGTCTCTACGACCAAGCCATCTTTCGCAAACATGCTGACGATTTTCACGCTTGCATCAAGAAGTCCGCCTCCGTTGTTTCGTAAATCAAGAATAAGCGCGCGCATTCCTTGTTTGATTAAGTCTTTGAGGCCGCTTCGAGCTTCGTCGCCTGTGCTGTGCTTAAACTGTGTGAGCTTCAAATAGCCAATATCGTCCGAAAGCATTTCATAACGAACACTTTTTAGCTTGATGATCTCTCGTGTAATCTCAAAGCTTAATAATTCGTCCTCGCCCTCACGTCTAACCCATAACGTAACTTTTGTATCAGGTTCCCCGCGCAATCTTTGTACAACTCTGTCAGACGTCCAACCTATTACAACTTCATCATCGATCTTAACAATTTGATCTTTGGGCTTGAGACCAACTTTTTCAGCCGGAGAGTCTTCCATAGGGCTTATAACCAGAACCATTCCGTCGCGATCGCCTATGTACATTCCAAGACCGCCATAACGTCCTTCAAGTTCGATCTCCTCGTCTTTAAGCTGCTTGGGTGATACAAAACGCGTGTAAGGATCTTTCCAGGCCTCAACCATTCCTTTAGCAGCTCCGTGTAATAAATCGTCATCACTTGCCGGCTTGGTATCAGCGTCAACTTGATAGCTCTCTATGATGTAACGAATCTGACGCAACAACCATAATGACCTCACGTTAAATGGCGATATGCGTTCAAAATCCGTTTCTAAATTGTTTGCTTGAGGCTGAAATTGATTTCTTGAAGTTGAGCGTGTATCGCTTCGTCTATTCTGTATGGCTTCATTTTGCTGGCCTATGTTTTGGGATTGGTCGTTGTTGTTCCCCCAGTTGAATAAGCTCAAAGTTTCCGCGGGTTTAATTCCGTAACCATAAAAGAATCCGAGAAAAGCAAACGCTATGATCAACATAAATTTTTTGTTAGCGAATTGTTTCATGTAATGTGAAATGCACCTGCCCTTAAATCTTTACTAAAACGTGTGAATTATACAGCAAAACTCTATTTTCTAAGATAGTTCATAGGATTTTGCGCGTTTCCGTTTTTCCTGACCTCAAAATGTAATCCGTAATCCGAGTCCGTTCCGGAGTTTCCTACTTTGCCTATAACAG
>CAJOGG010000192.1 GCA_905234205.1 uncultured Synergistales bacterium
GATGAGCCGTTTGATTTCACGACGCCGGTGACAGAGGACATCACCCTTTACGGAAAATGGGAGCACTATACCATTGCGTTATCATCCTGCAAAGTCAGCTCTATTGCCAATAAGGTCTACACAGGATCAAAGATATCGCCTGCTGTGACAGTATCGTCTAAACGAATTTGAGGAACTCCTGTGAAGTCTAAAAAGTCTGGTTTACCGTTTCCATTGGAGTCCATCCCTGATACGACGCTAAGAACTGTTTGAGGCTTTGTTGCAATAGTTTCTTCAGCATCCTGGGTTACAGTATCTCCTCCATCTGTTTCATTGGAGCCAGTGTCAGATATAGACGAATGAGAAGAGCCGCCGCAACCTCCAGCACTGATAACAAATAGCGCAATGATCATCAAAAAGACAATCGGATAAAAAACGCCAAATTTTTTCATCATTATAGCAGTTTTAGTGCGCATGTTATACTTTCAGCGTGGGGGGAATGATCATGAAATTCAAAATGGTACACGAAAATTACAATGTGCAGGATCTGAATAAATCGCTGGAATTTTACGAAAAGGCATTGGGATTGCACGAGAAGAGACGGAAAACTGCTCCTGATGGTTCATTCATAATCGTATACATTGGCAATGAAGAATCAGAATTTGAGCTTGAGCTTACGTGGCTGGCTGAACACCCTGGCAAATATGATATAGGCGAGGAAGAATTTCATTTAGCGTTTCACGTTGATGATTTCGAAGCGGCACATAAACTCCATGAGGAGATGGGCTGTATATGCTTTGAGAATCATTCGATGGGGATTTACTTCATTCAAGACCCGGACGGTTATTGGCTCGAAGTTATTCCGGCGAATAGATAACGTTGTGCAAACGCTCTCTGGCTTTCCTGAACTTCTCTGGAATGTCGGAGGGCTTCAAATTTTTCACAGCCGCTTCAGTCCCTGCCTCACAAGCTGTTTCGTAATACCAGCATTTATACTCTATAACGTTGAAAACTTCCTTCAAGTTCTCAAGCTTTTTGCGTAAAATCTCACGACGTTTTCGGAAAATTTCGCGTCTCTCTGTGATGGCGTTGTCTCCACTTCCGGTCAAATCGATAAAATGTTTTATGTCCTTGATAGATAACCCGGATTTCTTCAGACAATCAATCAGCTTTAAGTGTCTACAATCCTCGTCAGTGAAAATTCGTATGTTGTTATCGTCGCGCTTTAATGATGGCAACAACCCTTGCTTGTCGTAATATCTCAATGTTGAAGCAGGAAGGCCAGTTAATTTCGAAATATCTTTTATAGTGTAAGTCATGTGTTGTTTATGATATTCACTTGTGATTTCTAGTTAGTGCTTTGATTCTTCAATTGAATGTCAAGATTCTTGAGACCTGTCAATGTTGTAAGCAACGTATCAAAATTTGTAGTCTTAATTACTTCCTGCATATAAATCACTCCTTAACAAAATAAAAACTCTCCCTGCTAATTTTAACAGGAAGAGCAAAATTTATGTATGTTACGCTGTTACAACGTTCTTACCGGATTTCGCGCTTACAAGTTCCTTCCAGCAATGCGACACAACCAACACAGCAAGAGTCATTAGCGCCAACGCGATAATTAATTGCAAGCCGTCAACCATGAACACAAAGCTTCCACCAGCAAGTTTCATTACTATATTGTAGACGCTGATTATTAATGCTGACATCGTTACGACAAACATAAACGTCATAGGCACGTACAACATATAACCTTTGCGTCCTGTAACTCTTAAAAACACCGCCAACGCCGTAAGCACTAACGCCGATAATAACTGGTTAGCAGCTCCGAATAACGGCCATATACTCGCATAACCGAGCAAGTGTAATAACCGTAGCCACGTAATTATTTGAGATTAATTTCACAGCAAAGCCTGCACTCTCTCCTTCTGAGGGCGCGAAAAATTCCTGTAATGACATTCTCCCTATACGTGTTACTGCGTCAATAGTCGTCATGGCAAGAGCCGATACGCACATCATGATTATACAAGTTGCAACGTGCGCAGGAAGTCCGAACATCGTGAAGAATCCTCCTACAGCATTCCCGAAAATTTGGAACGGTGTACCTGTTGGGAGTCCGCCGCCTTGTGCTGCTGAACACGCGATCACGAGAGCTACAACGCCCAAAAGAGTCTCAACTAACATTGCGCCATAACCTACTGGCAACATATCTGTCTCGTTTGAGATTGATTTTGATGAAGTTCCCGAAGATACAAGGCTATGGAAACCTGATACGGCTCCGCAAGCTATTGTGATGAATAACATTGGGAATAACGGTTGATTCTTTACGCTCCAGCCCGCGAACATTGGCATTTCGATTGTTGGATTAGCGATTATTATTCCGATAGCTCCGCCGAGGATCATTCCCAAAAGTAAGAACACGCTCAAATAGTCACGAGGCTGCTTGAGTAACCACATAGGCAATACTGAAGCTATGAAGCAATATGCAAATACGACATAACGCCAAGTTTTAGCATCATAGTACATAGGATTCTGAATGCCTGCCCACAAAATCAACGCCACGATTATTGCACCGATTACAAATTTCGTGAGCTCACCGGCTTTGTTGTGACGCATGAATATTCCAAACGCCATAGCCGCGAAAATATAAATCATTGAGATCGAAGCCGCAGCAGCTCCGGGAACATTTTGCCCGCCGTCTTTAGTGAAGCCGTTGAACGTCCCCGCAAGAATGTCAGCAAACGCAGCGATAACCAGCAACGTGAATAGCCAGCAGAATAACAAAAATAACTTGCGCCCAGTCTTGCCTATGTAACGCTCAATAATAAGCCCCATTGATTTACCGTCATTCTTAACTGAAGCATAAAGGGCCGTGAAGTCCTGAACTGCTCCGAAGAATACACCACCAACCAACAGCCACAAGAACGCAGGTAGCCAACCGAACATAGCCGCAATAATTGGTCCGGTAACAGGGCCAGCACCTGTGATTGAGTTAAATTGATGCGAGAACACAGTAAAACGTGACGCGGGTACATAGTCTTGACCATCTTCAAAACGATATGCTGGAGTTTTTGCACTCGGATCTATTCCCCAAGTCTTAGCCAGCCAACGACCATAGAGCAAATACGCAAGCACTAAGACTACCATTGCAATGCCCACCAGTGTTAAACCGTTCATGAATAAAAATTCCTTCTTTCGCTACAAAATGAAATTTGAGGATAACACCGCAATTTTTCAAAGTCAACTTATTAATCACGTGTGCTAATATTTATTTCAAGAGGTGAAATTTCCATGAGCAACAAAATTATAACTATAGGACGTGAATTTGGTTCGGGTGGCCGTGAGTTCGGTAGGAAGTTAGCGGAGTTACTTGGCTTTGCATATTATGACCGTGAAATAATTTCTGAAATAGTCAAGCGTACGTCTTTATCAGAGCAATACGTTCAGAACATAGCAGAGCATAAACCGGTTATATCATTCCCGATTCACACAGGACGAACTTTCTTAACGTGGTCAGTTATGCCGGATTACGGCCAGTCAGTTCACTCGGAGCAACATAATATCATTCGTGAGGCGGCCTCAAAATCTAATTGCGTTATAGTTGGAAGAGGAGCAGATTATATTTTGCGTGACGAGAATCCTTTCCGCATATTCATTTATTCAAGCATGGAGAGCAAATTACAACGCTGCAAACTGAATCAAAGTCGCGATTACGACAAGGGCCAAGAATTGAGCGATAAAGAAATGGTCAAACGTATTGAGCAGATTAACAAGAGCAGAGCAGATTATTACGAGTTCTACACGGGACAAAAATGGGGCGATAAGTCGAATTATGACATATGCATTAACACGAGCTTCATTACCCCTGAAAAAATAGCTGAGGCCGTAAAACTCTTAGTGTGTTAGAATTTCGGGTAATTCAAAAAAATTAATCTAATTCACTTTGGGAGATGAAATTATGCGTAACTATCTTGACGTTCTCGCAAAGATCGAGGAGACACGAGCAAAGGCCTGGTTAGTTGGCGATACAGTCAGAATGCTTGAAATGGGTATGGAGCCTGAAGTAGTAACCCTTGCAATAGACTCTGACGATATGTACAGCGTAGCTCTTGCTCTTGGAACAGGAACGGTTGACGCGCGAGGACCTTATCCAGCGTTACGAGGCGAAATTAACGGCGTATCATTCAGGGCATTCGGGCTTCGTGGCAAGACTATCGAGGACGACTTAGCACAAAGAGATTTGAGCATTGAAGCTATTGCTATAAGAAGTGATGGCGGTTATGTTGACCCATTCGGGGGACGCTTTGATATTCGTAACAGAGTAATCAGACTCACGGGCGATAACGTTGACTTAATCAGTGCTGACCCTTTGAGAATTTTGCGTATGTTGAGATTCGCGGCTGAACTCGAAATGGATATGTTCTGGAAAACTACCAGCGACGTAAGAGCGTTTCTTGAGGCTCATGCTGAACGTATGGAGGAAATTCCTTCAGAACGTTGGGGCCGTGAAATAATGAAGGGGATCACAAGAAGGCCGTATACGTTTATAAGACTCTGCGACGATTTCCATTTAATCAAATACTTCCTGAAGGAACTTGACGATCTCAAGCATAATGATTTATACGAACATGTGCTTGGCCTCCTGAAAGTCATTGAGCAAAGACTCGACGTTAATAAGTTGATGCAAAGTGATGCGTTTGTCTTGGCCGGTTTATTCAGCTTGGCGGGCACGAATAAGCTTGACGGAAGCGACAGGAACAAATACGCCGATAGACTCGTGAATGATTACTTGACGCGTTGGAACGTTCCATCAGAGACTATTGACGAGGTAATCGCGATAATTAACACTTACAACAAATTCTATAACCCCGTTGGCGAGGTTCAATTCTGTGAATATGTCCTTAAAAATTCTCGTGAGGCTATTGAAGTGGCGTTGGAGTTTGCAAAGTGTATAGCTGATGCAGAAGGTTTCAGGGAGCGATACAGCGAAATTCTTGACGATAACACTTGGAATTTACGACAGGTCCTACGCAGATTCGATAACGTTAAATATCAGACTGAAGGCGCAACTCGTTACATGACTGGCCGTGAAGTAATGGCATTGTTGAACATGAAACCAGGCAGGCGAGTCGGAGAACTGCTTGATGGTCTTGATATGGCGGTTGGTACAGGAAAAGTAAGCAGTCGTTCAGGAGCAGAAGCTTGGCTCAAAGCACAATAGCAGCAATCTCTACGGCATTAGGTGAAGGCGGTTAGCTATCATAAGGGCGTCGGGGCCTGATGCCGTTGTTATCTCCACAAAAATTCTCACGCGCAAAAATTTTGATACACCCGGTAAATTATATTTAACAAGTCTGCTTGATTCAGAAGGCAATGTGATTGATAAAGTCTTGGCCGTAAACTTTCGTGCCCCTAATTCTTACACAGGCGAGGAGATCGTAGAGATTCATACTCACGGTGGAATATTGATCGCTCAATTATGTCTCAAGCTATTAATCTCAAACGGAGCTTTGTTGGCTGAACCAGGGGAATTTACGCGACGGGCATTTATTAACGGTAAGATTGATTTATCGCAGGCCGAAGGAGTCTTGGGCATAATAAAGTCACGAAGCGTTGAAGCACTCAAGGCAAGCGCAAGAACTCTTACTGGTGAACTATCAAGCAAAGTTCATGAACTTCACGACGAAATTTTGAATCTGCAAGCCGGTGTTGAAATTGATTTAGACTTCCCCGAAGGAGATAGCTTTGACGTAAATTTTGACTCGTTAAGCAAAATCATCAATGACCTTGAGGAATTAATCGCACGTTGTGAAGCTGGAATGCTCTTGAATCACGGCATAAGAGTCGTAATTGCTGGCAAACCTAACGCGGGTAAATCGTCGCTCTTGAATGCTTTACTCGGGAGAAATCGCGCGATCGTTACAGAAATTCCTGGCACGACACGAGATATTATCAGCGAGAACTTAATCATTAATGGCTTACCCGTAAATCTCTCCGACACAGCTGGACTTCGCGACACTGATAACATAATCGAAGCTCAAGGTGTAAAACTTGCTCTTGACGCAATGAATGATAGCGATATATGCCTGTACGTAATTGACGGGGCTGAAGAGTTTCACGAGGCTTTACCGGACGTAGCTAATGTTATCGTTGTGATTAATAAGTCGGATTTAGAGCAACGAGCAAAAATCAACGCACCCTTCAGAAAAATCAATGTTTCGGCCAAGAATAATATCGGGATTGACAAAATTAAAGCCGCAATTTACGAACAAGCTACGAGAAATTCGAGTCTAGTTGAGGGATTGAACGCTTCATCAGGACAACTTGAATCATTACGTGAGACTCTCAACTCTTTGACAGACGCGATAAATTCTCCCGACGATGATATTACGGCCGGCCTGTTAAATTCTGCGCGAGTCTCATTGCTAAACGTATTGGGAATAGACGCTGGCGACGAATTACTCAATAACATGTTCAGTCGTTTCTGCGTAGGTAAATAACTCACCGAAAAGTCTCCGGATAATTTATAATTCACATATAAGTTTGAGGAGGCTAATTTGTTTATGAAGTCACGAAAAATTTTTACACTAGTTAATATCATTCTAGGGATCGTGTTAGCTTTGTCCCCGTTCATTCTGTTTCCTGTATGCAACATGTTGAAGTCTGATGGCTCACATATGGGCTGCTGGTACTCTGGAATATTCATAACGTCAATGGGAATAATCATAGCGGCGTTATCGTTTGTGAAGTGGCGATTTATTGCTGACGTTCTAGCGGCTGGTGCGGCTGTTGCGTGCTGGCTTGTACCTCATGAAATTATCGGTCTGTGCGCTGACTTGAGCCACGATTGTCAAGCTGTAATGATGCCTGCGGTAGGAGTGCTGATAATTTTGGTTGTCATCGTGAATGTTGTTGAGTTAATCATGAATTTTGTTAAAGGCGGTAAATAATTATGAAGCTCTCAACTTTTGAAATAGCTAAGAGAAATTTTCGTCGTACACCTTTCAGGAGCTTTTGCCTCGTGTTAATCATAATGTTATTCTCGTTGCTATTGTTCGTTGGGTCAGTGTTATCATTCAGTCTTGCTAATGGGGCTAAGAGCATGGCTAACAGACTCGGCGCTGATATTATGGTTGTCCCGGCCGGGTTCGATCCTCACATTGACAGCATATTGTTATCGGGGAAGCCCTCAACATTCTATCTTCCAGCTAATGCAATGAACGAGCTTGTACGAATCAAAGACGACGTTGGTATTCTGGAAATTTCGCCTCAAAGTTTTCTTGCGACTCTAAGAGCCTCATGCTGTGCTTATCCTGTGCAACTTGTTGGGATTGATTATGACTCTGACTTCATCGTGAAGCCGTGGCTTACAAACACTTTACACCATGAATTACGCGATGGGGAAATTATCGTTGGCCATCATGTTACAGGAGAAGCAGGGGAGACTCTCACGTTCTTCAGCAAGAATTTATCCATAGCAGGACGACTTGAACAAACAGGAATGGGCTTTGACTCTATGATCTTCATGAACAGAGCAACGCTTGCAATTTTATCGAAGGAAGCAGAACGAATCCGCGAACGACCTTTGACGAATGATGGCAGCTTAACGTCCGTGATAATGTTGAAGTTGAAGCCGGGCTATAATTCCGTAACGTCATCACGAGAAATCAATAGGTTATTGAACGAGAAAGGCATTTACGCTTTATTCAGCAAAAAATTTGTGAACTCTATAAGTGAAAGTCTCAACAATGTATCTAACTCAATACGCTATGTGTTAATAATCTTCTGGGTTATGGCAGTGATAATAGCGGCATTGATTTTCGCAATGA
>CAJOGG010000193.1:0-3599 GCA_905234205.1 uncultured Synergistales bacterium
GTACACATGATTGATTTAATGCGATATTTCTGTGGAGAGGCAAAAAGCGTTAAGGCTATTTCAAAGTTTACAGATCCAGATTACGAAACTTTTACGACTGCACAAATAGAATTTGAGAGCGGCTCATCAGGCTTGTTAGTAGCTGACAGGAGCGCAGGCCAGTGGGAGGAAAGCATCGAAATGCATGGACAGAATCAAACTGTTTTTGTGAAAATGCCGGAAGCTATGACGATCGTAGACAATGAGAAACGCCACACTATGGAAATGACTCCGCTTGCAATGGGTTGGGCAAAATCCGAGGACAAACTAGGTTTCACTTTCGCGGTACAACATTTCTTTGATTGCATTCGTAACAACAAAACGCCGCTGACGACTCCTCAAGACGCTTACAAGACTCATGAGCTTCTCAACAAAGTTTTGAAGAGCGCAAGACTCCCGGCAATGGATTAAGGAGGCAAGGAAAATAATGTTTAGAATTTCAGGACACACAATGGGAACTCCGGAATACACCGTACTTGAGGCGATAGAGCTTTTCTCAAAAATTGGTGCTGATGGAGCAGAAATAGTTATACAGGACAATTATAAATCCGGCTTGCCTTGTGATTGTGATAGAGATACATTGCAGGCGGTGAAGGATTGTGCGATCAAGAATAATATCAAGATAGTATGCTTGACTCCTTATAATTCAAAGTTTAATTCGCTTGATGAACCAACAAAATTATCAGAAGTTAAGGCCATTGAGAAAGTTATAGATTACTGCGAATTTTTGGGCGCTGACAGAATCAGAATCTACGGCGGAAATCTTTCCACGGGCGAGAACGATTTACTCAAGGAGAAATGGGACAAGCTCGTCGAGTCAATGAAGTATCTTGGTGAGAAAGCTAAGGCTAAGGGCGTTACACTCGTCGTAGAGAATCATTTCAACACAATGACTCTCACTGCACAACAAAGCCGGGATTTAATCACTGACGTAAATTCTGAAGGTGTTAAGATTCTTTATGACCAGGCTAACTTGACTTTCACGGGTGGAGAAGATTACAAGAAGGCCATAGAGTTACAAGCGGGCTTAATTGGTCATATGCACGTGAAGGATTTAGTATTCCATGAGGGCAACACAGCGTTTGTAGCGTCAGACGTATCGCACTCGAAAGAATCAGAACGTAACGTTTACACGCGAATTGTGGGAGAAGGAATTGTACCTTGGCCCGAGATTCTGAAAATGGTAAAAGCGAATGGCTACGAAGATTGGCTTTCACTTGAGTACGAAAGACGTTGGCACCCTGATGACATTCCTGACGCGTCAATAGGCATGAAGAAATCCATAGAGTATTTGCGGGGGATAATCTGATGCAAGCTAAAGATTTACGAGTTGCATTTATCGGTGTGAGTCATTGGCATGTACTGTTATATTTCCCTGGCTTAGCAGAAGGTCAGGTTAAAGCGGTCAGTGATCCCGACTAGAATATCGCGAGAAAATTTGCTGCTCAACTTGACTGTAAATACTATACGGATTGGCAGAAGTTACTTGATGAAGTGAAACCTGACTTTGTGTTTGCCTTTGCTCCCCATAATCAAATGAAGGCTATGGCGTTGAATCTCATTGTCCGTAAAATTCCGTTCTCGATCGAGAAGCCTATGGGGTTGAATGCCACTGAAGTTGCTGAAGTTGTGAAAGCTGCTGACGAGGCGAAAGCGTTTGGTGCGATTCCTTTTGTCTGGAGATATAGCGACACAGTTAAAAAGCTCAAAGAGTCGATCCTGAAAACACAGATTCTTCACATGAATTATAGATTCATCGCGGGGTCTCCTTCACGTTATCTTGAATCCTCAAAATGGATGTTATCTTCTGCGACTGCTGGCGGCGGCTGCATGACCAACCTTGGCGTTCATTTTATAGATATGGCGTTATACTTGACCGACTCAAAGTCCGCGAAAGTCCTTTCATCAGTCTATCAATATGACAAAGAATATGACATTGAGATTTACGCGTCATCACTCCTAAAAATGGATAACGGGGCCTCACTCGCACTTGAAACCGGTTACGCCTACCCAATGGATCAAGAAAACAAGCGCGAGAATCACTGGTGCATAGTTACCGAGGACGGCTATTACACGCTCACTAACAACAATCTTGAAGCACGTGAATTTGGCAAAGACGCTGTAAATATTTCATTAAGCACTGATAGTGACGTTTATTACCCTATATTTGCTGCTACAACGCTTGAAGATTTTGTGAACGGTCGCAGGCCAAGAGCCTCCCTTCATGAAATGCTTGTTGTGAGGGAAATTCTTGACAATATGAACAAATCTGCGCGTTAATAATTCGCAAACACGTAACCCAATTGTAGCGAATACAGTTGGGTTATATTTTTGGGTAATTTTCACATGAGTGCTATAATTACGAACGAATTCATCGGTACCAATTAATTCACGAAAGGGGAAATTTATAGAACATGTCAACAATTGGCTATTACGATCCCGAAAATTTCAAAAAAGTCTATCACGCACAACCACGTACAACAATCGAAACATTATTTTACGGCAATAACGTTCA
Source organism: uncultured Synergistales bacterium (assembly GCA_905234205.1). Classification (GTDB taxonomy): domain Bacteria; phylum Synergistota; class Synergistia; order Synergistales; family Aminobacteriaceae; genus JAFUXM01. The sequence continues at coordinate 2,555 of CAJOGG010000193.1, forward strand.
TCACGTTTTAGACCTCAAAGAGGCTTACACACTCGCAAAAAATTCACCTGGCACAATTGAATTAACAGGTATGCCCGTTTACAAGCCAACAGAGCAGGAACTCCCACAGAACGCTAACGTGTTACTCTTCAACGATGGCGCAATCTTTGGACGTACCGCAGCAGCTCGTAGAATCGTCGGTTATCCTGATGTAGACGTCGCAAAATACTGCAAGATTATCCGTGAAGCAGTCTTCAATATGCGTTACAAGAAACTTTATCAGGCTGACGCGTATGTCGGACTCGATGAAGATTTCATGACCGCCGCACACATTATCATTCCTGAGGGCTACGAGAACAATTTATACAACTGGATGATTAATTTCCAGTATGCAAACGAAGCTTACAAGCCACGATATGAGAAGTCACGCAGAATTTCTGATCATGATGGCGATATATTCTTTGTCGCTGATCCTGACTGGTCACACCCTGATTTCCCGCTTGGACTTGCTTTCTTCTCACCTTAAGAGAACTGCGCTATCGTTCTTGGCCTTCGTTATTTCGGAGAGCTTAAGAAGGGTACATTAACGCTTGCTTGGGGAATCGCTGCACGCAACGGTTACGCATCATGTCACGGCGGATTAAAGCGTTACACACTCAAAGACGGAAGCAACAAGAAATATGTTATGGCTGCATTCGGTCTTTCAGGCTCCGGAAAATCAACAATCACTCACGCAAAACATGACGGCAAATATGATGTCATGGTGTTACATGATGATGCTTTCGTCGTAAACGTTAAGGACAAGTACGCAATAGCTCTTGAGCCTACATATTTCGACAAAGTTGCAGATTACCCAATCGGTTGCCCGGATAACAAATTCTTGCTCACGTTACAGAACTGCGGCTGCGTTAAGGACAAGGACGGAAAATTAATCGCTGTAACTGAAGACGTAAGAAACGGCAATGGACGCGCAATCAAGTCACGTTTATGGTCCCCGAATAGAGTTGACAGAATCGACGAGCCGCTGAACGCGATTTTCTGGTTAATGAGAGACCCAACACTCCCG
>CAJOGG010000193.1:3681-4253 GCA_905234205.1 uncultured Synergistales bacterium
TGTTGACCCTGACGCACTCGTCTGTGAACCTTACGCTAACCCGTTCAGAACTTACCCGCTCGGAATGGATTACGAGAGATTCAAGCAGCTTATTGCTGACGGCGTAGACTGCTACATTCTCAACACTGGCAATTTCATGGGCAAACCTGTAGGCAAGGAAAATACTCTCATGATCCTTGAAAGAATCGTTGAGGGCAAAGCAAAGTGGGAACCGTTCGGAAATCTGACTGGCATCAAGATCATGAAGATCGACGGATTTGACGCTGATTTAAGCAACGTTGAGTACAAGACACAGTTGAAGAAGCGTTTCCAGGATAGATTGAACTTCATCAAGTCACGTGACACAGAACGCGGCGGAATCGATAAACTTCCAGCAGATGCCCACGAGGCAGTAGAGAAGCTTATTGCTGAAATCGGATAGCCATCCTTTCTTTAATACATGGTAGAAGGCGGCACTCTTTACGGGGTGTCGTTTTCTTTATGGGCATAAAAATTCCCTCCTGCATGAGGAGGGCTTCTTTGTACTGAATACTATTTCAATACGCCTAATGCAGCATGTGCAGCCGCTATTC
>CAJOGG010000194.1:0-1016 GCA_905234205.1 uncultured Synergistales bacterium
TCCTCTTGCTGAAATGTTCAGGTACGCAATAATTCTTCGTTCGATGACTTCAGGTGAAGGATCATTCTCAATGGAATATTCGCATTATGAAGAAGTTCCGGGCGATATTGCCAAGAAGGTAATAGCTGCTCACAAAAAAGAGGACGAAGACGAAGAATAGAAGCATTACGCTTTGTAGCCCTCTCGATTGTCGGGAGGGTTTTTGTTATGTTAAGGAGTAAGAAATTATGAGGCTGGATAAATTTTTGAAGCTTGCAAGATTGGTTAAGCGTCGTACGGTTGCGCAGGAAATGATTGAGCTTGGAGCCGTGAGACTCGAAGGCCGTGAGTGTAAGCCGTCAAGTGAAGTCCGTGAAGGAAACGTTATTGAAGTTGCGTACATAAATCGAGTCTTGAAAGTGAAAGTTCTGTGTGCAGACGAGGCAATTTTACGACGACCTAAAACTATTTCATGGGAACAGCTGGAAGAGCGACCAGTTAAACCTGACGAGAAACCATTTGACTAAAAACAGCAAGGTGGAATTTTTTTGTAAAGCAAGCATATTTTCATTCTAAAATTCTCATTCACAGTTTATAATACTTCATTGACTTGAAAATTTTATCAGGAGGTTTGTTTATCAATGGCATCAATAATTGGAATTCATGGTCGTGAGATTCTTGACTCAAGAGGAAACCCAACAGTAGAAGTAGACGTTTACCTTGAAGACGGTTCAATGGGCCGCGCTGCAGTACCTTCAGGAGCATCAACAGGTGTTCACGAGGCTCTTGAACTTCGTGACAAAGAAGCACGTTATGGCGGAAAAGGCGTTCAGAAAGCTGTAGAGAACGTAAACGAGAAGATCGCTCCCGAAATTTTGGGAATGGACGCTGACGACCAGGGCGCACTTGACAGAGCTATGATCGCACTTGATGGTACTGAAGGCAAATCAAAGCTCGGTGCTAATGCTATTCTCGGTGTATCAATGGCCAATGCTAGAGCCGCTGCTGAAAGCCACGGGTTGCCACTTTATGCATGG
>CAJOGG010000194.1:1043-4633 GCA_905234205.1 uncultured Synergistales bacterium
CACGCTGATAGCACAGTCGATTTCCAGGAGTTCATGATCGTCCCGCATAATGCAAAATCATTTGCCGAAGCTCTTAGAATGGGCGCAGAAGTCTATCATGACCTCAAAGGCTGCGTAAAAGCTCGCAAGTACTCAACGGGTGTAGGTGATGAAGGCGGATTTGCCCCTGACCTCAAGGACAACAGAGAAGCTCTTGATCTCCTCATGGAAGCCGTAAACAAAGCCGGTTATACCCCTGGAACAGACGTAAGCTTTGCCCTTGACGTTGCCTCATCAGAATTCTTCAACACCGACAAGAACAAGTACATCTTCACAAAGAGCGGTGGTGCCGAATACACTTCAGCAGAACTCGTGAAACTTTATGAAGACCTCACGTCAAATTACCCGGTAATCTCGATTGAAGACGGCTGCGCAGAAGACGACTGGGAAGGCTGGGGACTCCTCACCGCATCACTTGGCAAGAAGATTCAGTTGGTAGGCGACGATTTATTCGTAACTAACCCGAAGATTCTTGAGCGTGGAATTTCCCAGAAAGTCGCAAACGCCGTTCTCGTAAAGCTCAACCAGATCGGGACAGTAACAGAGACTCTCCAGGTTATCAGAATGGCCGGTGAAGCAGGATACGCAGCAGTTGTTTCCCACCGTTCAGGCGAGACCGCAGACACATTCATCGCTGATTTATCAGTTGCAACCAGAGCAGGCCAGATCAAGACCGGAAGTATCGCACGTACGGACAGAATCGCGAAGTACAACCAGCTTCTTAGGATCGAAGAAGACCTCGGCGACACAGCGAAATATGCAGGATTAACAAGATACTCCCCTATGTGGAAGTAAGATAACATTAGTAGTTATGCCCCCTTGCTTAACGTGAGGGGGAATAATAATTTAGTCAGGAGGTAAATTCTTATGGCAGAATCAACAACAGCAGTATCACCTTGCGGATCAAGTGCCCCGTCAACTTCAGGCGGTGGAGCAGGAACAGGCGCGGAAGGAGCAGCAGCTCAGCAGGGTGGACTTATGGGAATGCTTTTCCCGTTAGCAATATTCGTACTGATATTCTATTTCTTCATTATTAGACCCCAACGCAAAAAAGATAAGCAGCATAATAATATGATAGCCGGAATTAATCGCGGTGATCAAATCGTCACCATAGGCGGCTTCTTCGGAACAGTCCGTGAAGTTCGTGATGACTCTTTCATGGTCGAGTTAGCCGAGGGAGTTCGCGTAAGAATTCTTAAATCAGCAGTAAGCACTAAGACTAATACAACAGAAAAACAGGGGGCAGCATCGTAAATATGAATCGTTCGGATAAAATGCGCTTCTGGCTCGTCTTAATTGTCGTGGTAGGAGCGTTATGTTATGCGTATCTTAACAAAGATAACTTAAACTTGGGGCTTGATCTCAAGGGTGGTGCGCATATAGTTTTACAGGCAAAGGACACTCCCGAAAATCCTTTGAGAGATGACAGTATAGACAGGTTGCTTGCAGTATTGCGTAATCGTATTGACCAGTACGGAGTTGCAGAGCCTATCATTCAGAAGAGTGGCGCGGATAGAATCATTGTTGATTTACCTGGCATTCAAGATCCTGCAGCAGCGTTGGAACTTATAGGACGTACCGCACAGATGGATTTTCGTGAAGTAATTGACTCGACAGGCCGTAATCTCCCCGTTGAGCCTCAAAGACGAAATTATGACAGTGATATTCAATTCGTGAACGCTCAAGAACGTTGGAAGGAAGAGTTAGCGAAATTAACTAATGCCAGTGCAGACTTGATTACACGCTCAAAGACTCTCGAGAACTCACTCGTAGCACCTGCTGAAGATCCAGGAACGTTTTATTTGCTCGGTCCTGTGGTTTTATCGGGAAAAGACCTCGTGAACGCAGAAATGGCTCCTGATAGTCTTGGCCGAATGGGTGTATCTCTCGAATTTAACTCTGAGGGCGCAAGATTGTTTGAGGAAGCTACGGGGCGAATGGTTGGCAAACAGTTAGCTATAGTTCTCGATAACGTAGTAATCTCTGCTCCGGTCGTTCAGGATAGAATTTCCGGCGGTCGTGCACAGATAACAGGACGTTTTACAGCTGATGAAGCAGGAAGACTCGCTATTATGTTAAAAGCTGGTGCGTTGCCAGTTGCTGTAGAGATCGCTGAAAATAGATCTGTAGGCCCGAGTTTGGGAGCTGACTCAGTTCGTCAAGGTTTACAAGCTGGATTATTTGGTGCAGCTATGGTTCTCGTGTTCATGTTGATTTACTACCAGTTCCGAGGACTTGCGGCGGACGTGGCACTTGCTGTTACGGTCTTGTTAATTTTCGCGGGCTTGCTTGCTTTCAACGCTACGTTGACACTTCCAGGCATCGCAGGAATTATTTTGACGTTGGGAATGGCTGTTGATGGAAACGTTTTGATTTACGAAAGAGTTCGTGAAGAGCTTAACACCGGCAAAACTCCAATGGCAGCGCTTGACTCAGGCTTCAGAAAAGCTCTTGTTACGATCCTTGACAGTAATATAACGACGTTGATAGCGGCTCTCGTATTATTCTATTTCGGGTCGGGATCAGTTCGTGGTTTCGGCGTTACACTTTCAGTTGGACTCGTTGCCAGCGTGTTTGCTAATGTCGTAGTAACTCGTGCAATTTTGCAACTATTCGTTAAAAGAGGTAAGGAGGTAGTGAGACGATGAAATTAAATTTTGACTTCATGAAGGGACGTAAACTCGCTCTTACTATAAGCCTTGTACTCGTTATTGCGAGCATAGCATTATTACTTACACGCGGTCTTAATCTCGGAATAGACTTCACGGGCGGAAACGTTATTCAAGTTGAATTTGAGAAGCGTCCGGAAATTGCCAATGTGCGTGAAATAATTTCATCAATCGTGGCGAAGGGCGCAATGATTCAGAATTTTGGCGAGAAGGGAATCATAATCCGTACTAACGAAGATACAGAAGAGAGTCGCGAGAACGTCGTGAAGGCTTTGACAAATAACTTTGCTGACATGAAAGTTACGGGCTTTGAGAAAGTCGGCCCGGTTGTCGGTGGCGAGTTAAGAAGGCAGGCTATAATCGGTGTAACTATTGCTTTAATCGCGATATTGATTTACATCACGTTGCGTTTCCAGTTTAGGTTCGCTGTTGTCAGCGTTGTGCCACTCGTTCATGACGTTATAATCGCGCTGGGCTTCTTCAGCATAACTCAAATGGAGATAAGCTCATCATTTATCGCGGCAATTCTTACAATCGTTGGTTACTCGCTCAACAATACGATCATAATTCTTGATAGAGTCAGGGAGAATTGGGGGACATTATCGCGTGACGGAATCTTTAATCTCGTGAACAAGTCCTTGAATCAAACTTTGGGCCGAACAATTAACACTACACTCACAACTTTGTTCCCTGTCATAGCACTTTGTGTATGGGGTGGGCCTGTGTTAATGGCGTTCAGTTACGCAATGCTAGTCGGAATTATTGCCGGTACATGGAGTTCAATGTTCGTAGCTACGGGATTGCTCTGTGAATGGCAAGGGAAGAAATAGTAACAAAAACTCAGCAGGCCTTGTTTGACAGCAGGGTCTGTTTTTTTTATGA
>CAJOGG010000195.1 GCA_905234205.1 uncultured Synergistales bacterium
ATTCATGGGGATTAAAATTTCAGCGTACAATTATGCGTCGGAGATCGAAGGGATAATTCAAAGCCTCCTGAAAGATTTCGCTGGCCTTGAGGATAATATCCGCTTCGTAGTTCCGTCTCGTAAAGATAAATCGTGGTTTCCAGGCCGTAACACTAAATTGTGGACGTGGGACGAGATTTATGATGACATTTGCGATAAGACAGGCACAAAACGTAAAGGCGTGCTATCTCCACCGGATCATTTCCTGATACTCGACTCGATCGTACAAAGCATTCTTGATGATAACAAGGAAAACGAAAGTTACAATAAAAAACTTAAACGCTTGCCAGGAATAAAGAGATCTGGCTTTTTTTCGGTTGCTTCTGCTGATATTCGAGAACTCATGAACGAATCCATAGAGCCCTCGCAATTGATTGATAACCCCAAAAGTTTTCGCCCATCAGAATTTCTATTGCCAAGTGTTTATCAGGATTATGTGAAATATCTTGATGATTATGATTTACTTGACAGCGCAGGAATTTGTACGGAGACTTATAACGAGATTAACAAGAATCAATCTTGGGGAAAGGATCTAATCATAATTTTTGTTGGGTTCATGTCGTTTAATCATAGTCAGCTAGATTTAGTTCAGGCGCTAGAGGAACGGTGCCGGGAAGTTGTTGTACTCAAGCCTGAAGCTAACATGACAAACTTTCATGACGCAACCAGGCAGCTTAAGCAGAAACCACAATTACGCCTTACGATCATGAACTCGCCGCAAAAGTCTTCAGGAAATATCATTGAGCTTCCTGTTACAACTCCAGACTTAGAAGCAGAAGTCATAGCGCGGACCTTGGCCATATGGGCACATAACCAATGGGAGTATGACAAAAATTTTCCTGGATTTGGTTCTGTCGGTCTTTCGATCGATGAGGGAATGGAACAAAATTATGCACAAGCCTTTGAACGTTACGGAGTTCCATATAATTTTACTCGAGGAGTAGCTATTAATACGACGTTACCTGGAAAAATCTTGAACGCGCTAAAGAATCTTACGACGAGAAATTTTCCAACGTATGAGACAGCAATGTTACTCGCTCAACCGTGTTTTGCTGGAATAAAGTTTCCGGTAATTAGAGCTTATCGCGCAGGCTATTCAGGCTTGAAGCATTGGGAGGAATATTTGCAAGCTCGAGTTGACGATCCAGAAGAGACTTTGCATGAAGTTTTTCAGGACGCTTTGGAAAGTATTCAAGCGATTAGAAAATTTTGCGGCACTTTATCGCGACAAAACAACAACGGGGAAATCATGAAGGCCTTCTACGAATTTCTCACAACGAAAAATTTATGGCTCAATCGTGAGGACAAAATCGCGGATCACCCTGAATTTGACGAGAACATGAGATTAATGGCAAGTGCGATTCAAACTATACACGAGAAATATTTATCAATAAATGAATTAATCACCGACATTGGCCCACTAAAAGACACGAAGCTCAAAGACGATAAGGCCTACGATTTTCTCGAACTATGGTGCAGCAAAACGGATACACGTGCTCCTTTGCAAGTTTCGAACGCAGTAAGAGTCTTTGTAGGAAATCCTCCTGTATTATCTCATTTCCCCGTCTGGATTATGACAGGCGTTAATCAGCGTAAATGGTCAATGAATCTCCCAAGCTCTCCAGTTTTAGGCGAAATCGAACGCAGAAAGCTTCCTTCTTTGCCTGACTTACAAGCTAAAGCCGAACAACGAGAAGCATTATTCAGGAGGTTACTACAGACGGGAGAGAAACTCGTGATAATTTTGCGGCCAATGCGAGACAATGAAGGAAGGCCAATACCTGAATCCCCGTTTATGCCAAAATTTCTACGAGATATGCCGGATTGGAAAGCTAATTACAGGCAAGCAAACCCGGAGAACATAAATTACTTCTTAAGCTATGATAAATTCAAGTTTCCGGAAATTGATGCCGGCAGAAAAATTTCACGCACTCCCCCAGAGATTCATAAGAGAGCTAACGCCGTAGGAGCAAGTGATATTCATGAGCTTCTGCAATGTTCGTTCTTATGGTGGCAAAAGAGGCAAGCTAAAATTTATGAACCAAGCTTTGAAGTTGTCTCTCACACTGAATGGGGAAATATGGTGCACAAATTTTGGGAATGCGTCTGGAAAAATTATCGCTTAAACATGAATGCCCCTGGTAAAATTTTTCTCAATATAGTTGATCGGGAATGGCAGAGATTATTACAAGCTGAAGACGAGGACTACAAAACTTTTGCGCGACTCGTGAAGGACTTCAGACTGAAGAGGAAACTCAATGGCATAGATTTTCGTGTTCATAGATTGAGTTTGATACAGGCTGAAATTCTTGACAAGCTACACAATGATGGCTATGAGCACAAGCAGATTTTGTTGGAGGAAGACGCACACTTAAAAACTAACTTTGAGGGAATAACTTTTTTGGGACAATGCGACAGAATTGAAATATTACGTTCGCCCATGGGAGAAGAAATCGCATTCATAACTGATTATAAAGTGGGCAAAAGTGAAAATTCAGAGAAGCACATTAACATTGATAAATACTTATGGAACTTTGAGGCGCGCGAGAAATTCCAACACGGTCTACAACTTTCGTTATATGCGTCTCTGTTCGAGCTTAATCACAACTGCAAATTAGCGGGCGTATATATTCTTGGACTTGAGGACGGGACTATTTCTGGCACGTTTTCATTGAACGAAGGCAATTATTTTACAGAATACCTTCCGGAAAATTCCGATGGCAACAAGAAAAAGATCGACAACAATATACCGGGACGAATCGACGAGGGAAATTACGCAATGGCTTGTGCGGTAAACATACTCAAAGCAGAAAGTTTCACACCGGAATACCAGTCTAAGTTATGCAAATTTTGTCACATAAAGAGTCTTTGTCGTAAAGGAGAGTTTAGAGGCGAAGTATTATCAAGCGGAAATGATGGGAACGACGATGAATAATCAGAACTCCCACTCTACGTAGCGCGCCTTCTTTGCCTCTTCCCCTGTGCCTTCAATGAAAGCTGCTCTGAATGTTCTTGAAGAGCGTCGTTTAATTTTTGCTGTCATTAATTCTGCTCGAGCAAGAACTCTATAATTTTTGTCAAGAAATAACATTGAGCCTCCGAAGTTCACGTTATATTTCGTGCTGTTTCGTATCACAACGTTAGCGCTGGTTCTGCTGTAGGTTATTGGTCCGTAAGATAGCCCGGTCTTTCCTCTTATGCTTCCGTTTCTGACGACTGCCTCACAGATTCCAATGAGCATCAACAAAATTAAAATCACACTGATAAATCTCGATAGCCTTTGCAAAATTATCACTCCTAATATATATTACGTATTTAGTGCTTTTCAAAATTACAAGCCCGCAAATTTTTCAACTACATTTTCAACTACAAAAAGCTCGATTCGTTTTAGTGAGCAAGGCATATTATAATACAGTTCATGAAAATAGAGTCACGTCCTCCGTTTTTCCCGATGATGATTGATTTACGTAATAAATACGTATTGATAGTGGGAGGCGGTAATGTTGCTACGAGACGGGCCAAGACGTTATTAACATGTGGTGCAAAGGTC
>CAJOGG010000196.1:0-824 GCA_905234205.1 uncultured Synergistales bacterium
CCATCTTCGCCTGAAAATCCGTAAGTGCCTACTAATTCTGCGCCTGCTTCAGCGTTTGCTGCTGCTTCAACGGTGTAATCGCCTGCCGGAAGAGAATCTACTGTAACTTTTGTAACGCCATGGCCCGTATCTATCTCAACGTCAGTTATAACGTTGGGGTGCTTGATCGTCATGATTGAGCTCTTCTGAACTTGGCCGGAGCCTGTCTGATTGGGGTCAAGGCTAATTTGGATCTTGTAGTTACCCTCAAACGATTTCTTCTGTCCGAACTGGTCGACCTCGCGTAATGAGCCCGTAACGTAGGCTTTAATATCAAGGTTGCTTGTTGAAGTGATACCGGCGCTTGAACCATCAAGTAAACGCTTCTTGTTAAACTGTGTGGTTTTTGCTATTCTGTCAATCTGGTCGGCTAACTGATCAATTTCAAGCTGTATATAGCTTCTATCCTGTGAAGTCAGAGTATCGTTGCTGGCCTGCACCGCAAGTTCACGCATTCTCTGGAGCATTGAGTTTGTTTCGCCGAGTGCACCTTCTGCTGTCTGAAGCATCGAGGTCGCGTCTTGAGTGTTTCTGATAGCTATTTCAAGTCCGGAGATCTGAGAACGCATTTTCTCACTGATTGCGAATCCTGCTGCGTCGTCTGCTGCGGAATTGATCCTTAAACCTGTTGAAAGCTTCTGAATGGTTTTCTCCATTGCGGAGTTTGTGCTATTCAACGAGTTATAAGCTGTTAAAGCTGGAATATTGTGATATATCCTCATTATTTATTAAGCCTCCTGCAAACGGGTTAAGCCCGTCTCAAAATTTTTCTATCCTTATTCTAA
>CAJOGG010000196.1:953-4494 GCA_905234205.1 uncultured Synergistales bacterium
AATGGGTGGTTAGTTCAGAGGTAGAACGCTTCCTTGACACGGAAGAGGTCAGAAGTTCGATTCTTCTATCACCCACCATTCAATCGTAACAAATCCATAATTCAAAGCATTTAGAGTTTTAGCAAGTCAAGTTTATAATATACACTCGAAATTCGTAATTCTATTAGCAAAGGAGCTTGAACTTAATCATGGAAGAACAAGGCAAGATTGTAAGCACATGCGACATTGATAAGAACCTCGCGCTTCAAATGTGGACCCGGGGCAAGACGCCGCGCCTCTCGATCTTCAACAAGAACAAAAATTCACGTAAGCTCATACATATAGCATGGGTGGAGAAACGCGACCGCACGCTTTCAATCAATGGCAAGAATAAGAACGAAATGTTTACGTACACGGTTAGGGATTTTGAACCAGCTATCACCAAGATACTCACAGAATATGCCGCAAACACAAATTTCAAAGTCAAATATTTCAAAGTCGTTATTGATCTCGAGAAAGCTGTCAATCACCCCGAGCCCGTTTCTAGTCCAGCAGACTTGGCAATGTTATCAGAAGATAGACGCTCGTCACTTTGGATAGCAGATTGTTCCGGTGAAGATAGAAATTCTGGAATATTCAGGCCGTTTTTCCCTGCTAACACAACAGAGAATGCTGCCCTTAGAGAAGAAAAATTGAGGATCGCAAGCATAAACGCTCGTGGCACTGACGCATTAATGAAGACTGGAATTGTGAATGACCTGAAACGAATAAACCCGGAACGCTGGCACAATACTATCAGAGTTACAGCGGCGGCTATGTTGCTTGGATTTACTTATTGCGGCAATGACGGGACAAAGATGGCTGATGCTTTATGGGTAGCCGGTGAGAAGCCCAAGAATATTAATCCGAATGTTAGTGTTATGAAAATACCCGAGAAGAAACTTTCACTTCATGATCCTGACCTCATGAAACTTGGCCACAAATTAACAGCTTACATACGACATTTCTATATAGTAGATAACGTTGAAGTATATTACTCCCCCGACGCGGAGAAAGAATTACATGACGCCGGCTACGAAAGACAGAGACGAATTGACTTCAACACCGGGACTCTTGGGGACGTTCCATACAGGACGACTTTTTACGAAAACGTTGACGAGGGAATAAATGCTTTTGGCTGTAATCCTAGAATGCAAACAGCTAGACATACTGGCGACATGATTATCAAAGTCCCAACTGAAATTTACAAGCAAGCTATCAAAGATAATTCTATGACTGGATCTGAAGACGCGTTCTTCACTGTCGTAAGGTTGTTGTGGGCTAAGCAGTTCAAAACATGGTACGAGAATCTCAAGCCATATGTTAGAGGCTTCGCAGGATTGATCGAAAAATGATGGCCAAGAAAATTTTATGCCTCGTGATTCTTTTGTCTATGTTCGGAGTCTCTGAGGCTGCACAATCGCAACGAAGGCTTTCAGTCGTAATTTTTCCAACGATAAACTCAACTGGCTTTGAAGTTTGGGAGAGCAAGTATTATCCGCAAAATGTTCTTGAGCAAAAAATGTCGGAATACCTGGAGGAATTATTCAAAGGGTCGCCATTAATTGAAGCTCGTGTACTCGATGAGGCGGCTATGAATCGCTGGCTTTCAGGTTCAAGACGTGGTGACGATATGGCAATACAACTGGAATTATACCGGGCAATCATGAAGGAACGCCATGTAGTAGGGACTGCACAGACCGGACGAGCTTATATACGGTTACGAATTTTTGATCGGGCCAAGGCTCAAGAGCTTGTTGTGAGAAATGTAAGAGCTTCTGACGCAAAATTTACTCTTGACTCTGATGAGGATATTTACTGGTTTGATTCTGCGATAAGCGGACTCGGGATACCGTTTGAGTATGGCTTTGATTTATTCGGACTCACTAACAACGATAAGGGCCAAAAAATGTCGCGTCCAACGTGGGATCAATTTAAATCCTCTTCACACTGGCAATCAATCAAGAACGCAATCAAGGCAGCCTACGATAAATCTTTGCCGCAAATTAGGAACGTTATACGCAGCAATGAACCAAACGCAATTTTGACGGCTGAAGACAGTTTCTCAACGAATTACATTACAGTAGGAAGGATACTTGCCCCGACAGCTACATCGACTCGCAAAAAACGAGATTACATTATTTCGCTTGGAAGTGTAGCTAATGGATCATTGGACCCCGTAAAAGTTGGTGAAGTTCTTAGCGTTATGAGGGCTGATACTTATGTAACAGTTGTTCCGGAAAATCCCGTCGTAGTTCTGCCGAAAGTTGTCGGTAAAGTTAAGGTTATAAAAGTCTATGAGGACAACGCTATCGTACGGGTAATCAAGGATAACAGGAAAGAGCCAGTAACTCTCAAAGATATTGTGGTCAAGCAATCCTCAAGATAACAGGAAGTGATTTAACGATGCGAAAATTTTTATTAATTCTTTTAGCAACAATGATTGTGGTGACGCCTGCTTATTCTCAAGATGATGACAGCACGCCATATATGCCATACACAGAGCAGCCCAAGCAGAGCACTACAACCAAGAAAGCTACACCAAAAAAGAAAGCCCCGGCCAAGAAGTCTACGCCAAAGAAATCAACTAAGAAATCGGCCAAGAAATCCAAAGCTCCAGCCGCGCCACGCATAACTTCATTACAACGTGGGATAGATTTATTGAATGAAGGCAGTTATGACGCAGCCAGGCAATACTTACTCAAGGCCATTCAAGAGAATCGTAATGACCCGAACGTTTGGTACTGGTACGGAGTTTACAGCGAGAGAACCGGCGGTTTTCATCAAGCACAGTATTTCTATTCTAAAGCTATAACGCTTGATCCGGCCTTTGAACCATTATCGCGAGTTGTCTATTATCCTAATGACGCGGAGAAGACTCCGTTGTGGGATCCGAAACGCCCTGCCCGCGTTTATCCTGTTGCAACTTCAAGTAATGGTGTAGCAATTTCAAGCCGCAATAATTATCCGTCGTCGCCTTACGATCCGTCATTGCCAAAAGTTCCGATTTATACGCCTCCCGAAGCTGATGCTTCCCCGTACGATGGTGATGCGTGGGCACCTGGTGTTTACGTACCTCCTACTCCTGATGAAATAACAGCAGCTAATAATGCCAGGTACGTTATGGAAGTTCCTGTTTCGTCAACGTCAACTATTACTCGCGAGTCTATTACTGTTGAACGTGATCCAGTCCGTGCTGACTTGCCGCTTTATGAACCACCAGATCCGAACGCTACTGTAACTGCAGCGCCAAGACGATCGACTCCTAAAGAGACTGTGAAGGCGGCCCCTTCATCAACGTCAACTACAAAAACGTCGGCGGTCCCTCGTAAGATAGTGAAGGCTTCCGACAAGAGAAAGAGTACAACTAAATCAACTACGACGAAATCGACTTCAACAAAAGCTAAACCAGCGACGCCCAAGACTCCAACTTCTTCGGACGTTAGACCTTCAACTAAGAATAATGCGTCCAGACGCCGTGAGACTCCTATGCCGATAGTACCGGATATAGGAATTTGTAGTT
>CAJOGG010000196.1:4508-7016 GCA_905234205.1 uncultured Synergistales bacterium
ATTTGCCGCCAGTTGGTCAATTTGCGCCGGACCCGGGAACTATTAACACTGAAGAGCCAATGATTCCGCCGGTTAGCAATTAATTAAGAGAGGTGAAGAAATTTTGATTACCAAGAAAGTTTTAATGACAGCTATTTTGTTATCGTTAGTGTTATGTGTACCCGGATATTCTGCTGCGACAGGTTCAACGCTCGTGAATCAACCTGCTTATCACAATATGAACTTTCACGTTTACAAGCCTGCTGACGTTCCGAGCGAATATTATGTGACATATGATGGCTATCTAGTATATAAAGCTGATAAGGGAATATGGTATTACGCGTCAAAAGATTCACGTGGCATAACCAAAACTAGCTATGTAGTTGGCTCTGTGATCCCGTCGATCGTTAAATTGAGTCCCTACGATAAATCTAAGGCTTCTGTTGCGCCAATAAGGGCTTCGGCGATTGAAGAACGCTCAAATAAAGGAAAAATTTTTATCCCAATGAACGCAAGGACAACAGTAACACGAGAGGTTACGAGAATTGATACTCCCACACGCCAGGAAATTTCTATCGCTATGAATCCAAACTCAACACCCCCGATATATTTTCCTCCAACGACATCAACAACTGACACAAATATTTATAGCCCTGTAATTCTCAATTCTAATGCGGCAACTTGGATAAACGATCAAACTTTTATGGCTATATCAAAGTGGCAGAAGAGCGTTGATCGAATAGGCATACTTGATCGGCCAAGGACTCCTGTAGCTTGGAAGGGGGATTTTCCTGAAGTTGTTTACGTGTGGACGGGTCAACAATGGCGACAATTATCAGCGAACGGACATAGCCTCCCTGCACTTAGCATATTACGACGGGAAATTTACGGCCTTACAGTACATATAGGGAAGTTGAATTTGTTAAGCTGGACTGACGACGACTCCAACGCCTTGGCACAATATTCACGTATGTGGGGGTATAAATGGCTTGGCATGATAATTACAAGGAGGGAATATTAATTCATGAGCAAGAAATTTTGTGTTCTGGTATTAGCGTTACTAGTGATGGCTCATAGTGCAGAAGCTACACGTTACATAACAGAGCCGCTATTAGTTCCTGAATCTCCATATTCGGGAATGACGTTTTACGTGTACAAACCTTACAATATGCCTAAAGGCTGGTACGTGACTCTTGATGGCTATCCAGTTAAGAAAAATTCTGATGGTATGTGGGTATATGGAACGTCTGAAGGTCCTAACCTTGTTGCTACTAGTTATGTAGTTGGCTCTGTGGTTCCCTCAATGGCCGGCTTAACGAAATGGGTGAATGAGGCGCAAATTTCAGAACTTAGAAGCTTGCCAAGCGATCAATTTACGGTGGTCAATCAACGTTTTACGCGTTCACAAATGGCACAAGGACAAAATTATTCGAGCTACATTCCGGACTGGAAGTTCAGACACGAATTTATGACTATAGGCTCTTGGAAAAGTACGGTAGATCGAATTGGAGTGCTTGATGATCCTGCCGCACCTGTTGCATGGAAAGGTGCTAGCCCAAAATTAATTTACGTTTGGACTGGAAGAGCCTGGTATCAAGTTGACGTTAAGAGCAATCAATCAGCAATAAGGGCATTAATTCACGATAACTATAAAATACGTAGACTAGTGAAGAGCTCAAATTTTAATTGGTATGCACAAGACACGCCGATATTGGCACAACAGGCCAAGGACTGGGGATATTATTGGCTTGGTGAAGTCCACATTGATAAGAAATAGGAGGGCGAAATAAATCTATGTCAATTTCGGTTTTACTTGTATATAACGCCGCGGCTGATAGTATTCCGGTGTTGTTCACGAATTCAATAGCAAAGAATAACTCCGAAGAAATTTACAAACTCGTACACAAGATAATACAAATTGCGATTGAGAATCATTACGCTGAAGGGAATTTGTGGCACAATTATTTGACTCACTTTATCTTGAGCAATGAGAATGTATTTTCCCTTGCATGTGAGAGACGTAAAGCCCCGAATGACTCGCTGCGAGCCTTGGCCTTGAATGATTGCGAGATATTCATGAAACTTTTTAGCCTCGTACATAACGCTATGGGTTACATATTTAACTTCAGATATGAAGGCGAGAATTATTCTCCAGTGTGTGAAATCAGCAAGTTATTGGCAAATGCAAATTCGCCCGAAGAATTTTATCGTTACGTCACGGAGTTTTACGAGAATTACGGTGTGGGAATGTTCGCTTTTAACCGTGCATTCAGACTCGGAACTAACAACAATATAATTTCTGTACCAAACGAGAATATCGGCGTCGTGAGATTAACTGATATAGTAGGCTATGAGATTCAGAAACGTGAATTGACCACTAACACCGAAGCTTTTCTTGCTGGCAAACCTGCTAACAATGTCTTACTTTATGGCGACGGGGGCACAGGAAAATCAACGAGCATTAAAGCTTTGCTCAATGAATATTACTCACAAGGCTTGAGGGTGTTTGAGATTTACAAGCATCAATTC
>CAJOGG010000197.1 GCA_905234205.1 uncultured Synergistales bacterium
GCTGAACGTTAGAGGCAACATTAACGCAACGGCCATTGAGGCACTAAGACCAGGGATCGATCCGAATATAATTCCTATTGCAACGCCAGCTATCATTAATAATAACGACGTAGGCTCACATACTCTTAGAGTTGCAGCTCCTAATTGTGCTAAAGCTCCCATGATTTAATCCCTCCTTATAGCGTAAACATTCCCGCAGGCAATACGATCTTGAAACCGTATCTGAACAGGAAGAACACCGCGAACACGAACACGACATCGATAACTGCATAAGAGATAATATGCTTTGCGCTTCGTCTATCATTCGGGGCAAGTACCACGATTTGCAGGAATAAATAAGCCAGCGTTGACAGAATGAATCCTACCGGGGCCAAAATGTTCACGTAAATCACAACAAGCACGAGTGACGCTAAGACGCGTTTGTAATCGGACGTATCTGCGGGCATTGCTTCTACTTTTGCGGCGTTGGCTTTGAAGTTCTTGATGGCACTGAACAGAAGCATTAGCGCAAGTACTAGTATGATTACACCGATCACCATTGGCATGAAGTCGGGACCAATTTTCATTACACGAGATTTCGGGAGCTGTTTAGCCAAATAAATCGTAGCTGCTCCTAAAGCGGCGTAGAAAATCCCGGTTATGATGTCCCCGTATTTTCTGAAGAACAAATTACTGCACTTCCTTCCTATAAAACTATTATGTGAGTGTGAATTTTGGAAATTGTGGATATTATAGCAAAAGGGCAAGAAAAATCCCCCCAGTATGAAACCGGAGGGAAATGAACTTATTGATGCTTTACTTTGACAATAAACGCTGACACTAGAATAATTCCAATTATCCCAACACCACCATTGCAACCTACTCCAGACATTAGCAGAGCCAAAAATGCTTTTGCGAGATACAGACTTAACGGCTGTCCAGAGTTCAAAGCACCAACCATCAGAAATTCTTTAGCTCCGGTCTTCATCTTTTCGCCCTTCATTGTGAGGAGTTCCCATGTTTTCAGCAACCCAACCAGGAATGAAGCATTAAATTTTATTTCTGAAGTTTCAACAAGGTCGTGCACTGCGTAATAAACTCGTAAGTCCTCAACGTTTACACCGTCAATTTTTGCGAACAACTCATCAGACAACGTGACTTTGAACACGTAATATCCGTCCTTGTCAACTTTAAGTGTATTGAGTTTTCCTAGCAGTTGATTATTGTCCTCTTGAACTTTCTTTCTGAGGTCTGTATCTGGTTCTTGAGCTTCGAAAATTTGGGCTTCGGTCAGGAAATAAATTTGGCTACGATCAATCTCCATTACAGAAGCAATAGTGTCAATCAATTCATCGCTTGAGGCAATAGGCGTAATAGTTCCTAATGGCAAAGGGCCACCACCCGTTGTTATGACTCCGCGAGTTTCTTCCCCGGCTGTCATTTGCATTGCGACGTATACGACTCCATTGTCTGGTACCGTTGTGACTTCGTTGTTGTTTTCGTCAAATAAGGCGTAATCAACATCGTTAAGAGCTGTAGCACTGATTGTCCCTGCGGCCGAAACAATGCCATGAACACTAAGAGGGCTTCCAACATTTTCGGTACCGAGTGAATAACGCATTACATAAACGCCGGTGTTGTTAGGTTTGACTGTTGGGACATGAAGAAGAACAGTTTCGCCACGAATGGTTAAAGCTGACTCGTCGTCGGCCTCAAGACTCCAACTATCGTTAATAATTTCGCTGTCAGAGAGCTGGAATAACTCGCTTGTTCCGAATTTCTTCTCAAGCCTGATGTAATTTCGAATCTGTAACGCCATTCACGAGAAGTTGAGTCTTCGGTCTCCCCACTGCTGCTTTCTCCAGGAACAACGCCGGTAAATGACACCCTGACAAACATATAATGATCATTCAGAGTTGAGGCTTGTGTGTCATAGAAATAATTCATTATTACAGGTTGTGAATCAAAATATAACACTGTTGAATCTGTTTCGTAATCTACCGTGTTATTACTTGCATCTCTGACATCAATACTTATAATCCTGCTTGAAAATTCGGAGGCGTCGATCGAGAGCGCAGTGAAGTTGAATGCGTAAGGGTATGCGCTGTTGTCAGTGGAGAGGAGGGCGGCTGTGAGATCCTGAGATGAAAAAAAGGTTGCGTCTCTTGAGTCAAGTTCATCGAAAGAAATCAGAGATGTATTGATGCTTAGATCTAACTTAGCAAGTTGATTATCAAAACATAGCAGTCCAGTCAGTGCGGGGTTGTTAGTTACATCAAGGGTTGTAAGCTGATTTCCTGTGCAGAATAACAAATCAAGTGAGATGTTCTTGCTTACGTCAATCGTTTTAAGATTATTGTATCTGCAATGGAGTTGAGTAAGAAAAACATTCTTGCTTACGTCTATTTCTATGAGGTCATTAGAACAGAAACCTAACGATTCCAGGGCTATGTTGTTGCTGACGTCGAGAGCCGTTAAAGTCTAAATCTCGAAGTTCAGTGTTCTTGCTTACGTCGAGTGTCGTTAATTGATTTTCCCAGCAGCCCAAAAATTCGAGAGCGGTGTTCTTAGTTACGTCAAGGGCCGTAATTTGATTCTCAGAACAGTCCAACCGCTCAAGTGCTGTGTTGTTGCTTACGTCGAGAGCCGTTAATTGATTTCCCCCGCAGACCAAATATTTGAGAGCGTTGTTCTTAGTTACGTCAAGGGCCGTAATTTGATTCTCAAAACAGTCCAACCACTCAAGTTCAGTGTTCTTGCTTACGTCGAGTGTCGTTAATTGATTTCCCCAGCAGTACAAATGGTCGAGAGCGTTGTTCTTAGTTACGTCAAGGGCCGTAATTTGATTCGCAGAACAGTTCAAAAACTCAAGTGCTGTGTTATGTGTAACATCGAGAGTTGTCAGCTGATTATAGCCGCAAATTAACGTAGTTAGAGCTGTGTTCTTGGATATATCAATATTCGTTAGCTGGTTATCTTCACATAACAGGAAAGTCAAAGCGGTGTTCTTGGTCATGTCAATGTCTGTGATCTGATTTCCGCCGTAATCCAATTCCTTTAGAGCAACGTTCTTGGTAACGTCGAGATTAGCTATCTGATTACCACCGCACCAGAAGCGAAGTAGCTTCTCATTGTTACTAAGGTCAATGGCCGTAATCTCATTATAAGCACAGTCTAATCTGGTTAAATCGGCGTTCTTTGATACATCAAGAGAGACTAGCTTATTCGATACACATAATAATTCAGTCAAAGCGAGGTTACCAGTAACATCAATATCCGTCAGCTGGTTGCCATTGCAATCTAAGTAAATAAGCGCCGAGTTGTTGCTCACGTCAAGTTCTGTTAGATTGTTCCAGCTGCAGTCCAAAGAAATTAGAGCCGTGAAATATTCGACCCCTTGTAGCGAACTTATGTCTTTGTCAGTAACGTCGATTAAAGTTGTATTCGCAATCTCTTCATCGCTTAATACATAATCTCCATCGTCAATATTATCAACTATGTACTCACGGAAGTTAGCATCAGGAAAGTGTTCAGCGTCGATTGTTACACTAGCAAAAGCGCACCCCCCCCCCGCCAAAGAAAACAAGAAAAACGGTCCAAACGTACATAAAGAATTTATTACGCATGAAAAACCCTCCTAAATATATAAAATTCGAAGAGCGCACTCCTCGTCGAAGTACGCTTAGAAGCCTAGTGTATAAAATTTGTGAAAACAGTCTCCTCGTATTCAGGTTTAGGAACTCCAGCTTTATTTCCTGCGTCAATGCATTTCAATAGCCACGCCATGTTAATTCCTAGCGTCCTCATTATTTGCATACCTTCAAGATCTTGTTTGACCTCTTCGGGCGTATTACCGTGAACTTCATTCCAATATCGCGACGATACTACAGGCATGCTGTTAATCGTGAAGTACTTATTGAGACGATCGAAACTCGTTACTGTTCCGGCTCTTCTGCACGATACTACGCATGCCCCAGGCTTTCCGGCCCAACCTTCTCCGCCGCTGAAGAATAAACGATCAAGAAACGCCGTCAACTGTCCAGCAGGTCCCGCATAATAAACCGGTGAGCCAATGATTAATCCGTCAAATTCATTTACTCTAGCGTTCAGTGAGTTCACGCCGTCATCGTTGAAAACACATCGGCCAAGCTTCGCGCAACCCCAACAAGCCACACAGCCTTGTATAGCTTTCTTGCCTATCCAGAAAATTTCCGTCTCGATTCCGTTCTTGTTGAGAGTCTCCGCAACTTCATTCAATGCCGTGAACGTACAGCCTTTTTCGTGAGGACTACCGTTAATTAATAACACCTTCATAAAACTTTATTCCCCTTCATTAATTTTATGTTCAGTATAGCAAATTGTGCAACTTGATTTTATGTGTCAATCGTGCAATAATTCGCGCAACAAATTTTCAAACGAGGTGAAACAACAATGCGTAAAGATGTATTTATCATTAAAGCCATTCATGAGGCTACGTGTTGTTGTTGTCGCTAACATTCCAAAATTTTCCCATTAATTATTAATTTATATCGTTATTCTTGGAGTCTGAATCTTTCAGGCAAAGTATATTCACATTCACAAAGGAGAGTTTTATTATTATGTCCAGAGTCTATACGTCAATCGATCAGCTTATTGGTCGTACACCGTTGCTCGAACTCACGAAGATCGAGAAAAAATTTAACCTCAACGCGAAAATCTTGGCCAAGCTCGAATATTTCAACCCTGCCGGAAGTGTTAAGGATAGGATCGCCCTTGCCATGATCGACGACGCAGAAGCATCAGGTACACTCAAACCCGATAGCGTTATCATTGAACCAACAAGCGGAAATACAGGAATAGGCTTATCATCAGTCGCAGCCGCCCGCGGTTATCGAGTCATTATCGTAATGCCAGAAACTATGTCAATCGAACGTCGTAAACTCATGAAAGCTTACGGAGCTGAACTCGTTTTGACAGAAGGCGCTAAAGGAATGAAAGGAGCTATCGAAAAAGCTTCACAGTTGGCCGCAGAAATTCCAGATAGTTTTATCGCGGGTCAATTCGTCAATCCTGCTAACCCTAAAATTCACAAAGAGACTACGGGCCCGGAAATATGGAGCGACACAGAAGGCAAGGTTGATATTTTTATCGCTGGCGTTGGAACTGGTGGAACACTTACAGGCACGGGCGAATATCTGCGCTTCCAAAATCCTAACGTCAAAATCATAGCTGTTGAACCATTAAATTCTCCTGTCTTATCTGCTGGACGTTCAGGGGCTCATAAGATTCAGGGTATAGGACCGGGATTTGTGCCTGAAGTTCTGAACACGAGACTCTACAACGAAATCGTAACTGTACAGGACAACGACGCAATCAACACCGGGAAATTAATCGGCAAGGTTGAAGGCTTCCTTGTTGGAATTTCTTCGGGGGCTGCAGTATGGGCGGCGATACAGGTAGCTAAGAGACCAGAAAGCGCGGGGAAAAATATCGTGGTGATTTTGCCTGATACTGGGGAGCGTTATTTATCGACAGCGTTATTTGAAGACTAGATCATGAATATTGACGAGGCTTTGAACTTTGCTGAAGTTGAGTTAGCCAATTTGGCCACGCGGCACTTGATTAACTACAACGGAATCAAAGAGAACGTGGAGGAAGCGTTTCGAGCTTTACAGGCGGCAATGTTTCCTTCACACGTCAATCCTGACGGCAAAACTATACGTGAAAATCTTGCGCTTGCTGTAGAAAATTTAACTCTAGCCACAAAAACTCTTGCTCCTGATTTACATGAGGCTGAATATATTTCCCAACTGTTGGCCAAGCTCCCTGAAATTCGTCAAACTTTGTGGACCGATATAATAGCAGCTTATCAAGGAGACCCAGCAGCAAGAAGTCCCGACGAAATTATATTAGCTTACCCGGCTTTCACTGCTATAAGTGCATACAGAATCGCTCATAAACTTTACATAATGAACGTGCCGTTAATCCCCAGAATCATAACTGAATAT
>CAJOGG010000198.1 GCA_905234205.1 uncultured Synergistales bacterium
GAGGTTATCAATGTCATGCTACGCAAAAATCGCTGGATACATGTTGGTTACAAATAAATTTAATCCCTGTCAGATTGAGTCCAGACGAACAGAAAAAATTACGAGAGAGCGCAAAAATTCTCAAAGAAATATTGTGTGATGTAATGTAAACGAGTCCCCCTGCTGTAGGGGGATTTTTTGTTGCGTGTTATAGATTGTCGCCCCGGATTATGTCCTCAAGGCTTTGACGCTCAACAACAACTCTTGCTTCCCCGTTCTCTACGAATACTACTGCCGGACGTTGTAATTTATTGTACGTGCTTGACATGCTGAAGGTGTACGCGCCCGAATTGTAGAGTGCGATAATATCTCCGGCTTCAAGCTTACAAATTTTCGCGTTCTCAATCAAAATATCTCCCGACTCGCAACATTTTCCAACGATCGAAACATGAGTCCCGCCTTCACGATCATAAGCTGGTGCGTCAGGATCTTTCACAGCTACGGCTTCGTATTCAGCTTGATAGAGTGCATAGCGTGGGTTATCCGCCATTCCTCCATTAACTGCTATGTAAGTTACGCCGGGAAGTTCTTTGATGTTCTCAACCTTATAAAGCGTCACACATGCTTCGGAAACTATCCAGCGTCCTGGCTCAATAATTGCTCGTGGAATCTCTAGGCCGTATTTCGTGCAATTCTCGTGCAACAATTTCATCATTGGGTCAGTGAAAATTTCCGGGTGAACGTGAGGAATTGAAGGGTTAATGACAGCTCCAAAGCCTCCGCCGAAGTTAAGCTCATGCGTCACAAAATTTAACTTGTCGCGTAAATCCCTAATGAGCTCTATAGTTTTCTCAAGACCCTTGATGTAATCGTCCGGGTCAAATAACTGTGAACCTATATGAAAATGTAAGCCGCGTAAGTCAAGACTCTTGCTGTTCATTGCGTATTTAATCGCGTTCGTAAGCATTGAGCCTTCAGAAAGTTCAACAGGGAACCCAAATTTGCTGTCAGTCTGTCCGGTCGCGATATATTTATGCGTATGAGCGTCAACTCCAGGTGCAACACGAATTAATATCCTCTGAACGACACCTTTCTTGCTTGCGTAATTCTCAATCGTCTTGAGTTCGTCGGGGTGATCAACAATTATCCGTCCGACTCCAGAATTTACAGCTAGTTCGATTTCTTCGTGGCTCTTTGCGTTCCCGTTCATTTCGATTCGTTCAGAAGGAAAACCCGCGCTTAATGCCGTGAAGAGTTCCCCTAGCGATACAACGTCAAGCCCCATTCCCTCATCTTGAATCAATTTTGCCATAGCACGAGTCAAGAAAGCTTTGCTAGCGTAACGTACCCTTGTGTTCTCCCAACGCTCTAAGAAAGTTTCGCGCAACTCCCTGCAACGTGATTTAATAATGCCCGTGTCATAAACGTATAAAGGCGTCCCGAATTTTTCGGCAAGTGTCTGACAGTCAACCCCGCCCCATTTGAGATTAGAAATTTTTGAACACTCCTTGTGATATTATTTTGTTTTCCGGAAATTATATATGAAACGGGTGAAGTGAGAAATTGTTAAAGCTATCAGATTGGGAGCATAAAAGTTTTAGTAGGTCATCAAGTTCGCCGGATTTAACCGTGATATTTCCCTCAAGAGATATTTACTTCTCGCCGCATTTGTTGCGGGTGATGAGGCTTGATAATTTAACGTGCCCAAAAACTTTGGATCAATGGTATGAACTTTGCAGCCCTGAAGATCACATGAAGATTTCCAGACTCGAAAATATCATTTATGGTCACGAACACGAAAACTTTTTCTCACTCACAAGAAAGTTATATTGCGGCGATGGTTATTACAGAAATTTCAGGCTCGATGCGTTTATTGATAGGCGTGCTGACGGTCGGCCAGTTAAGTTAATCGGGACTGAAACTCTTGCGTTAAGTGCATGGCTTGAAAATGCTAACGAAGGCGATCAAATTGAATGCGTTGACGATTCCGGTCGCGTGAAAGTTTTGGAGGCTGTTAGAGTTGCTGGCGTGATGACGTTGAACGACTTGACTTTGATTCAGGATTTACAGCGAGAGAATTTGGCGTTGCGTCACGAGATTCAGCGGCGAATCTTTTCTCCAAGCCCTCAACCCGTAAAGCTCCCCGAGTCTGATGGCACTGAAGCATTCTTGTATAACATTCTGGATAAGAACATAAATTTAGCTCTCAATGTACTCACAAATAATTATCAGCTTAAAGCCCTGAAACGTTCGCTTGATAACACTTGCTTGACTGTCGGACTTGTTGGCCTCAAAGGAAGTGGCAAGACTACGTTAATGAATGCTTTGTTAGGGGAAAAATTGATCCCGAGCGATGCTGCTGACGTCCCTATAATTTGCCGTGAAGGTGAAACGAAAACTATTAAAGCCTACTATCAGGACGGACGCACAGAATTTATCAACGCCATAGCTAACACCCACGATATAGCACGAATCGAAATCACAATGCCGGGCGCGTTAATTCCAAATGATGTTTGTATAGTTGATGCTCCGAGTAATTTGCGTAACATCTTGGCCGAACTTGACGTGATAATTTACGTTACCCCTATTAGAGCAGCATTGAAGGGCGCGGATTTTGAGAACTTGAAGCAGATTTTGAGCATTAATGACGAGTTAATATTCGCGTTATCGTTCATAGATTTAGAGACTGACGACAAGGAAGCCGGACGATTAATAAATTCTGCACACGATAAAATTTTGAGCTACATTGCCTCAATAAAACATGACGCGGGAAATTTTGACGTTATACCAATTTCAGCCAAGACTGCACTGGAAAATTTCTACGACAAGAACTCTACAGCCTGGAGAAATTCTAACGTTGATGACCTGATTAATTATTACATTGAGCCATTAAGGAAAAACGCCGTTACTCACGCAATGATTTTACGAGTTAAGCGAGTTTTGAAGACGATAAAACTTGGGCCAAGAAACTGGAAATTACGCGACATAGCACGAAACTTAAACAAGGTCTTGACGATTACAGGAGACTTACGAAAATTTTCATCGGGTTATGTGTTTAATAAAGGCGTTGTGGCTCATACTTCAAACGAGAAAAATTTATTGTCGTCATTGATAACTTCGTTGCGTGAACGTGAATTTAAGTCGCGCTTCTTCTCACTCAAAGCCTTTCACGGAAAACGTAAAGCGTTATTGTTGGGAGCAGACAGGACACAGAGCTTAAAACTTTTCTCGCGGCTCTCGCATAATATCGTCATAGAAAAATTTCCCGACGGTGGAGTAACTCGTGACGAATGGTATTGTGCTGGAACAGTTGTGCCATTTCCTTGCATAAGGCTTCCGTTGACTGCTAACGACGAAAATATTTTGATTGCCCCGTCAGACTCACATATAGCCAAAAACTTTGAGGGCTTTGCTTCACTCTTTAATCAATATACTCCGGTTATAAGCGTTGATTTAGCGCGAATTGATTCGGGGTTATCGGACTTGGCCTATTCTCCTTACGCAACGTTGCTAACGAAATTCGATTGGGTGTTGACGTTCGGGAATGCGGGAATGGAATGTTTGACACGAGGCAGATAGATTTAGTGTCGCTTGTACCCAAGAAGATCAGGGAATTTATAGAATCAAACGGGTTTAGAGAACCTAGCATATTCATATACGAGAACTACAAAATTTTTAAAGCTTAATGGAGCGTGTAACAAATGACGGAAGCAAACATTCATTCAAGAGAACGTGAAGAGATTCACCGTGCTATATGGGCTATAGCTGATGAACTTCGAGGTGCTGTAGACGGTTGGGACTTCAAGAATTATATCCTTGGCACAATGTTTTACCGTTATATTTCAGAAAGCCTCACGGAATACATCAACCACAACGAAGAAGCCGCGGGCGACAAAAATTTCGATTATGCAACTATGCCGGACTACAAAGCAGAATTTGCGCGAGATGGTCTTGTGTGGGAAAAAGGCTACTTCATTCTCCCCAGTCAGTTATTCAAAAACGTTAGAGCCAGGGCCAAGAACGATAACAACCTTAACGAAACGCTTGAAAAAGTTTTCCGCAACATTGAGGACTCGGCTAAAGGAAGTCTCGCAGAAAGCAACTTCAAGGGATTGTTCTATGATTTCGACGTGAACAGTAACAAACTAGGCGGCACTGTTGAAAAACGTAATGAACGCTTGGTGAAATTGCTTGATGGTGTCGCAGCTATGAATATCGGTTCCGTGAAAGATCATAACGTTGATGTGTTGGGCGACGCTTATGAATACTTAATGGCTATGTACGCTTCAAACGCTGGAAAATCTGGCGGCGAGTTCTTTACTCCTGCTGATGTATCGGAACTATTAACGCGGCTTGGCACTGTCGGTAAACATGAAATTAACAAAGTCTATGACCCTGCGTGCGGAAGTGGTAGTTTATTGTTGAAGGTCATAAAAGTTTTGGGCAAGGATAGTGTGCGAAATGGTTTCTATGGGCAGGAGATTAATATCACGACTTACAATCTTTGTCGCATAAACATGTTCTTTCACGATTTAGTCCCGGAAAAATTCAACATTGCCAACGATGACA
>CAJOGG010000199.1 GCA_905234205.1 uncultured Synergistales bacterium
GAGCATTGGCCCTGAATGACTGCGAGATATTTATGAAACTTTTCAGCCTTGTGCATAACGCTATGGGTTACATATTTAATTTCAGATATAATGGTGAGAATTATTCTCCAGTCTGTGAAGTCAGCAAGTTATTAGCAAATGCAAATTCGCCTGAAGAGTTTTACAGGTACGTCACTGAATTTTACGAAAAATACGGCGTGGGAATGTTCGCTTTCAACCGGGCATTCAGACTCGGGGCTAACAATAATATAATCTCCGTACCTAATAAACACGTTGGGAACGTCAGACTCTCCGATATAGTTGGTTATGAGATTCAGAAAAGTGAATTGACTGCTAACACAGAAGCTTTTCTTGCTGATAAACCAGCTAACAATGTATTGCTTTATGGTGACGGAGGTACAGGTAAATCAACGAGCGTTAAAGCCTTGCTCAATGAATATTACTCACAGGGCTTGAGGGTTTTTGAGATATATAAGCATCAATTCCGTGACTTGCCAAGAATTTCCGAGACTTTACGACGAAGAAATTACAAGTTCATAATATTTATCGACGATTTATCATTTGAGGAGAACGAGAGCGACTACAAATATCTCAAGGCCATAATCGAGGGAGGAATTGAAGCGCGCCCGGAAAATATTTTGATTTACGCAACGTCAAACCGCCGTCACATTGTCAAAGAGGTCTGGAAAGATCGTGACGACATGGAACATAACGGTGATATTCATAGGTCTGATACAGTTGAGGAAAAATTGTCGTTAGCGTCAAGATTTGGAATAGCGATAAATTATTCAAGCCCTTCACGTGAAACTTATCATGAGATCGTCAGGACTCTTGCGAATAAATCCGGCCTTATGATTGACGAGGAAGAATTATTGTCAGGAGCGGACCGTTGGGAGATTCGTCACGGTGGTAAGACAGGACGAGCAGCGCGACAATATATTGATTACCTATTAGGGAAATAGAGAGAATGCCCCCTCATGCAGGGGGTTAAATTTTGAATGGTATTTCGGGTAACGTCAAATTCTCTTTCGGGGTCCAGTGCCCTGTTTCGGTCAAACTTTCGTGCAATTTTGCCTTCAAGTCGTCAAGTTCTCCAACTCCGTAAGCAGCTATAACAGCGTTTAGGGCCAAGGCTCCACCAGTCTTAAACGTCAACGTCTCTGCGTTAATCATGTCGGCTTTAATCTGATTCCATAACGGGTCTTTGCTGCCTCCTTCAGTGATTATTACGCGGTCAACAGGTGTACCAGCTTTACGTGAACGTTCAGCGATTTCAGAATATTCCCCTGCAATTGCCTCAAGAACTGCGCGCCACAATATAAATTGGTTCGTGTTCATTCCCATGTTGATGAAGCAGCCGTGTACTTCTCTGAATCCTTCAGGGCCTCCAGTCAACCACGGTAAGAATCTCACGCCGTCAGATCCATTAGGTAAATCTTTTGCACCATCACTCAAAAACTTATAATACGAATCGTCGCCTGGCCTGTTACAAACGTTGTCTCTAAACCAACGAAGCGCAAGTCCTCCAGTTCTCACGAAGCCCCAGTAAAAATATGTGCCAGGTAAAGTTCCAGAGTTGAAGATCAAACCGTTTCCCTTTTTGCTTAATCCCGGAACGATTCCTCCAGTTGAGATACAGAACATTGAACACGTACCAGCAACATCGACAGCGTGGCCAGGCTCATAGACTCCACAAGCTAACAACGATTGCATGGTATCGCCAGCGCCTGCACAGATAGCTATACCTTCAGGAAGACCAGTGTAATCTGCTGATTCGCGTGAAAGTGTCCCGATGATGTCATAAGGCTTACAAATTCTTGGCATGAGATTTTTGTCGATGCCTAAAATTTCGAGCTGCTTGTCCGACCATTCTTTGCTAACAACGTTATAACCGAGTCCCCAACCTGACATAGCGCCCCAATCTATAAAGGCATCACTAGCTTTCAAGCCGGCCAACCTCATCAAGATATACGGGGCATTGTGTACGAATTTGCGAATTTCATCAGCGCGTGGGGAGTTCTTCAACAGCCAACGAGCAAACAACGCCGGGAATAAACATAAAGGTTCAGGGTTGCCAGTTTCACTTGCCCATATGTCGAGATTTAAGGCTGAAAGTTTGTCGGCGTCCTCTTGAGTTCGTGAGTCAAGATAGTTGATGTAAGGAGTGATTGCGATTCCGTTCTCGTCAACACCAGCGATCCCGCAGATAATTCCGTCGCCCATGATGGCTTTGATTAGTGAAGGATCAAGATTTTTCTCGTGCATAATTTCAACACAGCGCTTCATGCCTTTGAGTACAAGCTCATAATATTCATGAACATTCATTTCGACCCAACCGGCTTGAGGATAATATAAAGTTGTGGGATTTACGTCAACTGCCAATTGCTGTCCTGATTCGTCATAAACTGCGACCTTTACGCTCTGAGTTCCAGCATCGAAGCAAAGATAGTAACTCATATTTCATTTAACGCTCCTTTGTATAAAGTTTGATTAAGAATATTTTATACCTATTGACAAATTTTGCGACCCGTTATAGAATTCCCATCGTTGCGTTCCACAATAGCTCAATCGGCAGAGCGGGTGACTGTTAATCACTAGGTTCCAGGTTCGAGTCCTGGTTGTGGAGCCAATTTTTTGTTGTGTGGTTTGTTTGTTGTGCTTATCAGTAGTTTTGTTAGTGTATCCGCTATGGAGTCGAGGTTTAGCTTTCCAGTTGTAATTCATTGAAATGCTTTGTGTGTGGTTGTACGCGTGTTGTTTTTGTTCAGAGCTTATTTTTGTGTGATATGTAGATTTGATTAGGCAAATTGTTGGTAATTGTGAGATGCTTACGACGTATAGCTACATTGTGATTATGATACTTTTGTGCAACTTTTTGGAAAAGTAACAGAGTATAATCTTAATTTAGGTTTTGTTATGTACACTAAGATTAACTTGTTAATTATTAATCAATTTTTTAAGGAAAAGCTACGAATGGAAAATCGTGTTATTTCTTTTAGTTCCGCCCGATATAAGCGAGTTGGAGATTGCTGAAATAGCAGAGGCATTAAGGTCTGGCTGGATTACTACCGGTCCGCGTATAAAGATGCTGGAGTGCCGTTTGGCTGCATATATTGAGACTGGGGATAATATGGTTGATTTACGTCTAAAGAGGCAATCAGTCGATACAGCCAGCGAGTGGTTTGCTTAAATTCCGCGACTGCTGCTGAGGAGCTTAATCTCCGTGTTCTCGGAATTGGATCCGGTGACGAAGTTGTCGTTCCTGCCTATACATATACCGCGTCCGCCTCAGCTGCTATTCATTGTGGGGCGACGGTAAAGTTCATCGATATCCAGAAGGATGTGGATAGTAGGACACACTGCCCGGAGATGGATTACGACGCGCTTGAAGCGGCCATCACCCCTGTCACAAAGGCTATCATCCCGGTTGATCTTGGTGGTATCGTCTGTGACTACGAGAAGATATTTGAGATTGTGGAGAGGAAGAAGGGGCTGGTCAAGCCTTTGGAGA
>CAJOGG010000200.1:0-3479 GCA_905234205.1 uncultured Synergistales bacterium
GCGAGGGTACATTTTTACACAAATACGAAGTCGTCCGATTTTGAAGTTACTGAAACAGCTCCTCATCCTGAAGAGGTCTGGATTCATGAGTTAATACATTGTTTTGAATCGATTTTTAGCGATCTCGGAACAATGGCAGGACTTCATGATAATGCAAAATACGGTTATGAGAATCATAACGGCTGGTACAGATGGTATCACGACGTATTGGCAGGACAGGTTGAAGACATAACCACAGGAGAATATGTCGGTATTAAATCTGACATGTGGCAACATCTTCCATCTGGACGTGTTGCATATTGGAGAGGACATACCTACAAAATCCTTGATACTGTCAAATCATGGCATGGGGCAAAGACTTACTGTGAATCTCTAGGTGGACATCTCGTAACAATTACAAGTGAAGAAGAACAAAATGTTGTTGCTACTTTATTGAAACAGGCCGCTACATGGAATTACTTCGGTTACTGGATGGGAGCACAGAAAGATGAACAGAAAGCTCCTAAATGGCATTGGGTAACTGGAGAAGCTTTCAAATACACAAAGTTTAGCGAAGGACAGCCCGACGGTTATGGTGATTACTTGCAAATGTATAACTACCCGGATCAAGGCAACTGGGACGATACGGCTTCTTACGCAAATGTGGAAATTCAAGGCGGGTACTATCCTCACGGAATGATCTGCGAATGGGAATATACAGAAACTCCGCCTGTTACCATTTTAACTGCTAATCATTTGCCGGGAGGCATTGTTAATACGAATTATTCTTTCCAGTTAAAAGCTGAAAAAGGAACGGCAGCGGCAGCATTATCAACTCCGACTTGGAGTCATATCAGCGGTAAATTGCCAACTGGCTTAACGCTGACTCCGACGGGGTTACTCACCGGAATTACGACTGCTACTGGCAGTTTTGATTTCACGCTGAAAGCCGAGCTTGACGCTGGGAGCAGTGCTACGAACACTGCCTATAATCTAAAAACTTTCACGATCGAAGTAACTTCTAATTGTGTAGCTCCTGTCATCACAACCGTCGATTTGAAAGATGTCAATGTCGGCGATGAGTATCATAAGACGATTGAAGTTAAGGGTTCTACGGCAACATGGAGCATCGTTGATAAAAATTTGCCAGCGGAGCTTGTATTGTCGCCGAATGGTGAAATCACAGGAAAACCTCTTACTGAAGGAACATATGAATTCACAGTTAGAGCGGCGAATAGTGCTGGGTATAATGATAAGAAGTTCAACCTCACTGTCGTTGACGCAAGTTTCCCTGAGACAGAGATGGAAAGCGATGATGAGGAGGAAGAAGAGGAACAGGGAGATAATGATGAAAGTGAAAATAATCAAGGCGGTGGCTCAAACGACAATAGGCAAGATGATGTAGAGAACAACGAGAATAACGAGAATCAAGGACAAGAGCAAGGCCAGGAACAGGAACGTCAAGAAAGTAATAATGAGACAAATAACGAATCTGGTCAGCCTAATTCACAACAAAATAGGCAGGAAGTAAATAATCCTCAAGAACATAACAACAATACGCACAGCAATGATAGTTCTGGAGGTGGCGGTTGTAATTCTGGAATGTTCAATTTTCTCTCGTGTCTTTGCTTAATGTTCATATGCCAAAAACGGCGGCATTGGGCTAAACAAGCATGTAAGAAGCTGTGACCAATGAAAAAGACATACGTAACGTTCTCAACTATCGCTTTATTAATAATGCTCTCTTTGACACTGTCTTTGTCAGGAGTTGCCTATGCTACTTCAAGCACCGAAGCACTATCAAGAATGCAACGCTTCCAAGAGCAAGGCAAAGTTCCTGCATACGTATTAGAACAGGGCACATATAAATACACTGAAGGCATCCGCACAGCTCACGTAAAAGGCAAGAACGTATTCATGCGTTCGCAGCCACTTAAAAATGCAAGAATCATCGCCAAACTAACTCACGTTGATTTGGAATATCTCGGCGAATGGAAACATCCTAAAAATGGTGAAAGATGGGTCTGTGTCAGAAGAAATGGCGAAATCGGATGGATTTATGGGCAATATATAGATATTGTTAAAAAAGATAGTATAACGAATAACAAATCTACTCGAACGCAATCCGATAACGAACACGGCAACGAAAATAACCACAGTGTAAATTGGGGTTACGTTCTTTTAGGAGTGCTAATTTTAGCTGTTGCTTATGTGATTACTTCCCATCTTTTAGAATGGGACGTTAACATTGAGAACTTTCTTACATTCCTATTCTATGCGTTTTTAACTATAATTGGAGTTGTTGCAATATGTACGCTTGCTTACGTAATTCTCAAATTTGTATGGGAAAAAATCATACTTCCGATACTCGCCGGTATTTTCTTACTTTTTGGTCTTGCAGGCGGAGGCGGCACTGGCGGTGGAGGCAGTAGCAATGGAACAAGTAAGAGCGATTGTTGTGAATATCCTAATCGTGAATATTGCAGAACTTGCCCTCTGATTGATTTCAGTAAAGAGAGCAGCTATTTTAGTGGATACTATTGGTGCAGAGATCACTGTGCCTATGTAGATCCGGATTATGACGCAGAATACAATTCAGAAAATCTTAAACACGGTTAAAGACTTGCGACTTTTTGTGTCTGTTTCTCTGAAAATGACAAGTGAACTTTAAAGTTGTAGTATAAATAGTATACTAAGTTTTACGAATTTAATGAACAGGAAAGGACTATCTTTACCTGTCATTATTTTTACAGTGTATGAAAAACAAACAGAAAGGTGTTGAAGCATTTGATTGTCCATACTGTGATTAACCTTATGATGGTTACATATTTCTAAGCTTTTTCTTCTTATTTCTTATATGGAAACACAAATACTAATTCGATATGATTAATGTGATTGGCAGACAATATAGTCTACGCCACATTGATTGACAGTTATTCAAAATAATCACGAAATAATTACAAAACACAGAAAGGAAAAATTCTAATAATGAAGAGCAAGAAATTCATAAGCGCATTATTAATGATGCTACTTCTCTTTGTTACTGTGATTGGCGGAACAGGTTGTGGAGGCGGAGGAAGTTCCTCAAATTTTGCTGATAATGAACCAGAACCCATTCCTCAGCATACAACATACACAGTAACTTTTGATTCAAACGGTGGAAGTACTGTCGCTAGTCAGAGCGTAGTTGAAGGTTATAAAGCGATTGAGCCGACAGCTCCTACTAAGAGTGGATATACTTTCGGTGGTTGGTATAGTGATGCTGGTTTAACTCTACGTTTCTCTTTTAATACGCCAATAACAGCGAATATCACGCTGTATGCAAGATGGAATGCTCCAAGCGTTACAACATACACAGTAACATTCAATTCAAATGGTGGAAGTGAAGTTCCAAGTCAGAATGTAGTTGCTGGTGAACAAGCTGTAGCACCGGCAGATCCAACACGTGCGGGTTATAATTTCGCTGGCTGGTATTCTGATTCAGCATTAACAGAATTATT
>CAJOGG010000200.1:3549-7319 GCA_905234205.1 uncultured Synergistales bacterium
TGCAGTCCCGAGTCAAACGGTTGAAGCAGGTGGAACGGTAGTAAGACCTGATAATCCAGAGAAAGATGGCAATATCTTTGTTAGCTGGTACAGGGATAATAATGATTTCACGAACATGTTCTTATTCGGTCCAGATGGTGATCAGATTACAGAAGATACCACGCTTTATGCTCAGTGGTTGGAATATAATCCTGATTTGTCGAAAGTTCAGTATGCTATCTCAAAAATCTCCATAAGTTACAGTAATGGCGATAACTCAGCACATGTTACAAAAAATCTGACACTTCAAACAAGTTTCAGAGATGAAAGCCTTAGCGGAGTAACTGTAACATGGTCAAGCAATAATGCTAGTGTCATAGGTGTGGACGGCACTGTGAGAAGACCGCAGAATGATACTAAGGTAAAATTGACAGCAACTATCTATAGTGGCTCTACATCTCAAAGTAAGGAGTTTGAAGTGAATGTTATCCATGCAAATACTAGAGTAAGAACAGACATTCACAATAATACCATTACAGAAATTGAGAGTATGAATCTCAGTAATGATGAATTTTATATTGGTTACAATAGTGAAAGAACTCAGGTTACAAACATCGAAGGTAAGTATAGCGATATAGTCATCGAGAATGCTGAAGATGCACTAGATGCCATTCAAAGTATTCACAGTGTTCTTGGAATTACAGATCCATATAACGAACTTCAAAGTAACGTAACAAATTCAGATGCCTACGGTGCAGAATATTCGTTTACACAGTATTACAACGGCGTAAGAGTTTATGGACGTAAGGTTATGGCTTCTGCAAATGCTTCTGGTGAGGCTGATTTTCTGAGATCGAATCTTTTGGCTACAGACGTTCTTGATAACACGAATATGAATTGGTCATACTCACAAGAACAAGCTGAAAACGCAGCATTGGATGCTTGTGCTGAACAAGACCCTGATGGAGATTTCACGGCTGATGATTATTTATTCAATCGGAACTTATGATGTAAGTCCTGTCTACGCCTATATCATTAGGATATATGGAAAATTAAGTGATGGTACTGATATTGACGGAAGTGTTTTTGTTAATGCACATACGAATGAAGTTATATATAGCGTCAGTAACATTCATGATGATGAAATTCACATGCGCGATGAACTTGGCAGTTCACCTAAGATTACAATAACACAAGAGAATGGTAAATTATATTTATATGATCCAGAAACGGGAGTACGCACTTGGACTTATACGGTTGCAGATAATATCGAAAAAATTATCGTGGCATCAGCAGATGCTACGGCTGTTTCAGCCTATAAAAATATGGTAGATATTATCAAATGGTGGAAAACAGATTTTAACAGGAATTCTATTGACGGCAATGGAATCAATATTCATGTTATTGTTCATAATTCCGACATAAATAATGCTTTCTGGACTGGAGAAGAGTGGAACGATGGGGGCGTAATCATTATTACTGAATTTCGCGATCCTTGTATTCATTCGCGCGCTGTTGCACCTGATGTTATAGCTCATGAATCAACGCACGGTGTATTACAGTACATAATAACTCAACAACATTCTTCTGAAGCGAATTTTGATTTTGGTGTAGAATTTCCATATAGAAATGCTACTGGAGCCATTAATGAAGGATACGCTGATATTTTCGGATGCATAAAAGATACCAATTGGTTGCACGGTGAAAGATTATATAATAGATATAGTTCTACTAGAAACATCTCTAATCCAGGGGATGAAAGTGCGCTTTCGCAAGGTCCAGAAAGAATCGGTGGAGATCGATATTTTGATTACACAGCAGACCGTTATGTTTTATGGTTTAAAGTGCATGATTCAACTGAAGATAATGGAGGAGTTCACACAAATTCATTCATAATCTCTCATGCAGCTTATTTAATGCATCAAGATAGTGGGGCAGCGAATGGCCTTTCGTGGCAAACGCTCGGACAAGTCTGGTATAGATCCATGTATCTTGGTAATTATGGAGCAACAACAGATTGGCAGGATGTTCGCAGTGCTGTTGTAATTGCTGCAAAGAAAATGCATCTTGAAGATGCTCAAATAAATTGTATCAAAAATGCTTTCACTCAGGTTGGTATAGAAGGGGCTTCTGGAAGGTTAACTGGAAAAATTACGGCTTATGAAACCAGCTCACCCGTTGTAAGTGCTACTGTTAGAGCTGTAAAGCAAAATGTCTTCAACATGACAAATGTACCAGTATTGGGTCGTCCAACTACAACAGATGCAAATGGCGAGTATGCCTTGTCATTAGAGGCTTCGAGAATAAAGTATGTAGCCACTGTAACAGCTACAAACTATGTAGAATTTTCAGGGCTTTATACTATCGAAGAGAGTGAAGATACAAAAGTTGATGTAGCACTCGTGAAAGCAGGTACAGGCTCTGGAAGTGTGATAATCAGAAGTGCTATTGATAATTCGCCTCTTGGTGGAGTTAATTTGAAGTTACGTAAGGGCTGGAATTATACAGCTAATTCATCTACGCCGATTAGACAGGGTCTCATTACGAATGCTGATGGATTGTGCAACATTGAGAATATTGATGCAGGATATTACACAGTTGAGATTGCAAGCGACGATTACACAACTTCCTACGCTAATATCACTATAGCTCCAGGCTCAAATCCAGTACAGAGCGGTTATCTTTCACCTACTTTGAGTGGAAGTCAATATCGTGTTGTTTTAAGCTGGGGAGAAAATCCAAGTGATCTTGATTCACACCTTGAAGGCAAACATCCTGAAGGAAGTTATGCACATGTTTTTTACGGTAACAGATCAGGCTCAGTAAACGGCAAATCAATTTATCTGGAGGTGTTAATCAAAAATCACTAAATTTTGCATTATCGGTTTTCTTAAGTCTCATTGGGAAGTGTTCAACATAGTAAGGAGGAATTTCGTTATGCGTAAGTTATTAAGTTTATCAAGTGTAGTTTTGTTAATCGGTCTGCTATGTGCTTGCTCGTGCGCTGAGACAGCCAAGAGTGACGGGCTGTTTCAGGTAGCGTTGCTTCAATCACTGATGCAGGGCGAGTACGACGGTATAGTGACGGTTGGCGAACTGAAAAAGTACGGCGATACCGGCATTGGTACATTTCAGGGTGTCAACGGTGAGATGATCGTTCTTGACGGCATAGTTTACCGGGCAATCTGGGACGGCAGCGTAGAAGTTGCGCCCGATGATGAGACCGTTCCATTTTCAAACGTTACGTTTTTTGACACGGATATCAAAGCAGAACATGTGAAAGCGGATTCATCCGGTGAGCTGAAAAGCATTCTGAATTCGATTGTGAGAAAACACGGAAGGAATCAGTTTTACATGGCAAAGGTTACTGGATTGATGACGTCAATTCTTGTGCGCAGTGAGCTGGAACAGAAGCAACCCTACAGACACCTCAATGATGCTTTGAAGACTGATCAGCGTGAGTTCACATATTCGGACATTAAGGGTACGATAGTAGCTCTGTACTGCCCGGATTACATGGACGGCTTGAACTCGTCTGGCTGGCACCTGCATTTCATCTCCGAGGATAGACAGAAGGGCGGTCATGTGCTGGAACTGTCACTTCAGGACGGAACTCTGGAGCTGGACATCATCAGTGAGTTCGCTATGATCGTGCCGAATCGTGAGAGTTTCAACGCCAAGAGTCTTGAAACGGACATGAAAAAGGAAATCGAACAGGTCGAGGGAAAGTAATATCAATATATAATAGCATTTGCTAGAGTAAAAATTTAGAAAGGATGTAATAATTATGA
>CAJOGG010000200.1:7412-9003 GCA_905234205.1 uncultured Synergistales bacterium
GAACAATCCGAGTAACCCGGGAAGTACATCTCAAGTCCTTGACGATGAAGTTATTGACACTGATGGAGACGGCGTACCTGATATTTTGGATTTCAGTGACGTTGCACAAAACTATCACGGCGAAATTTCTTCAAGCCAAGACATAATAAACATTTCGTCTGTGCCTTCTCGCCATTATTTTACGAATTTCAACGATAGTGTTTCGTTCACTGCGAATTTGACAGCAGGCAAGGAATATACCTTTGAAATTTCAGAAGGCGCGGGAATTTCAGGAGCTACGGACGTTGTTGGCTATGCGTATCCTATCGGAGATTACATCCCCAATCTCGAAATAGTTGATCCTCAGGGAAACGCGTTGGGATTTTTGGATTTCGGAACTTATGACGAAGATTATGACGCAAGCAAAATAATCGATCTCGACGATGATGTAATCGAGCTTTCACTTTACCCACAGGAAGATCCCTACATGATTTGCTATACGTTCACGCCTTCTGTGACAGGTTCTTACAAAATCAATTTGAGCATGATCGCTTCAGAAGATGTTGATTTGGTTGCTGATGCCGCAGATGACGATGATTTTGAACGCGTAACAACGTTATTCATCTATGAAGAACTCCGCGACGGAACTGATCGCAACGAGGCAGGCTATTACAAACGCTTCAAGTTCCAAGGCTCAGACGCAACAATAAGCATGACTGACCTCATGGCACTGAGGAAAGCTTATAACAATATAGTCTATGATACGTTATCCTCAGCGGAAGAACTTGACGAGGCTCTTACTAATTGGAAGAAAGTTGCTGATGATGTTGAAGCGCAAGTTAATGCTTACTTGGAATGCCTGAACCGTATTAAGCAGAAATACGGTATTTTTGACGTTCAAGACATCGACATCGGTGGAAAGCATGAAGTTCTTGAAGTCGAAGGCACATCAATAATAGCTTCAGACGACCCCGAAGAAAATGAAGACGAAGACGCTACGGTAGCAGCAGCTTCAAACGCGGTTTCGATTGCAGCGAACACCGGCACACAAATCAAACAGCAGTTGTTCGGAATACCGTTCAAAGATGAGTTCCAGGCTGGTGTCGGATATTTTGCTTTAACAGGCGCTCAGGCCAGAAGCAACGCCGTAAGAGGCTTCACGTTGAACGTCCCTGCTAAGAAAAACGTCAAAACAAATTACACAGCAACATTCGTATCTTCTCAGGAAGACCGCGAAAAACTTTCAACGACAACTACTGGAGCTTCACTTTCAATCGGAGGCTTCGGACTCGGCGCAGGCTACTCTTCAGAAAGCAAATTCAAGTTCGGTCTGACTTCAACGACATATGTAATTCACTATGAAGAAGTCGAAAACGAATACCGTACGCTTAAAGATGAAGACTACCAAATTAAGCCGAGAGCTAAAAAGGCACTGGCAGATCTGGGGCAATTCCGTGAAAAATACGGCGATTATTTCGTGGCGGGCTATAAATACGGCGGAACTTACGATGCTTTCATCACGATAACCACCAAAACAATGGAACAGCTTGAAGAAGTTAAAACAAAACTTTCGGCAAACTTCAAGACTGCTGTGAGCGCGACTGTCGAAAAC
>CAJOGG010000201.1 GCA_905234205.1 uncultured Synergistales bacterium
ACAAGCTATCTCAATCATGAATCCCGCCGTCGCCATTGGTAACGCTACATCAATCGTTCTTGCTGGTATTCTCGTAAAAGTTCTCGCAGGAAAATTTTTCAACGGCCAAGGCTCATTAATGAAGACCGGAGCAAATGACGATCCCGCAGAATTTGAAATTTCCCCGGAAATGCAGGCTAAACGCGATCACGTTACAGTTACAAATTTAGGAATAGGATTATTAGCGGCAACATCGTTCTTCGCGTGGGGCTATATCATTGCTGGCATATGGATTAAGTTAGTCCCGGCCGTCAACATTCACGCTTATGCATGGATGATTATTTCGGTGGCTCTGTGCAAAGTCTTCAACGTACTCCCGGAATTTATAGAGATTTGCTGCTATCAGTGGTTCCAGTTCGTGATGAAGAACTTGACTTCAATGTTAATGGTTGGTATCGGACTTTGCTATTTAAGCCTTGACGTTGTTATCGAGAGCTTCTCAATGACGTATTTATTACTCTGCTTCTTAAGCTGCATCGGTGCGTTTATCGGAGCTGCTTTGATCGGCGCAATGGTCGGCTTCTATCCTGTTGAGGCTGGAATTACAGCTGGTCTTTGCATGTCCAACATGGGCGGCACTGGAGACGTTGCAGTTTTGTCGGCGGCTCATCGTATGGAGTTAATGCCGTTTGCTCAGATCTCTTCACGTTTGGGCGGCGCAATAATTCTCATAATCGGAAGCTTAATGCTTTCGACTCTTGGTACTATGCTGTGATAATAAAAACTCTTGAAGTTCATACATTACACATTCGAGATTTCACGGGCGAGAGATTAATTCAATCACTTGGAAATTTTCGAGACTTTGAAATCAGTGAGGCCTGCGTTGAATCAGAAGCGCGGGCTTTGCTTTATCCGGCTAAAAGAATTTTTGTGAAGAGTCTCCCGTTCGTGGCGTTAATAGTTGTTGGGTTAGTCTTAGCTCTCACGTTATCAACTATTACAGACATTCCAACGATAAAGGCTTTGGGATTTATAGCAATGTTCGTGGGATTGTCCGGAATAATTTCGACGGTCAGGAAAAATCTTGAGGTTCGCAAAAAATTTCAGGCAATGAATCGAGCTGAACGTGAAAAATTTTCGTTATGGCAATGTGTATTGAGAACAGCTCCCAAGAAGTACAACGACAACGATTTAACTTACATTCCGATTGATGACGCTGCTTTTATGCTTAGTGCTAAAGACTTGGCCGACAAGTATAATTTATTGCCAGCTATCTCACAGAAAGCGTTTAATCTGATTCACAAGGAGAAATAATTTATGAATGAAAGTTTTTTAGCGGCCGTTCGAGTGGTTGTACCAATGGTACTTACGATGTTTCTAGGTTGGTTATTTCGAGTCCGTGGCATTGTCGACCGTGTAACCATGAAAAATTTCGATAAGCTGTTATTTCGAATCTTTATGCCTACGTTGTTATTCAAGAATATTTACGACATGGATTTCTCGCAGGGACTCGCAGTGAAGGAAATGATTTTCGCGGGCGTGTGCTTGACGGTGCTATTTGCGTTCTGTGTAACGTTCCCGAAATTATTAACAAGCGATGGCAATAAATCTTCAGTCATAGGCCAAGCAGTTGTACGAGGCAATTATATTTTGTTCGGGGTCGCAGTATCAGAAGCATTATACGGAGAAGGCAACGTCGGTGCGGTCGTGATGTTGAGCGTTGTTGTAATTCCGGCGATAAATATTTTTGCGGCAGTGCTTCTCGAATTAAATCGTTCTGGAAAAGCTGACGTGGGCAAATTATTTCTTGCTATCCTCAAGAATCCCATGATAATCGGAGCTATATGTGCGTTCGTGTTCAAAATCTTTCACATAATCATTCCCGGGCCGGTGTGGTCAGTCGTTCGAAGTGTCGCTAATTCTACAACTACATTGAGCTTTATATCGTTGGGAGTTGGGCTTGAAATGGCTGCTGTAGATTCTGACAAGAAGCTTTTAGCTTGGGGAATAGTTCTGCGTATGGTCGTAGTGCCGTTAATTTTTATGCCGCTGTCAATTCTTGCTGGGTTCAGGGATCAAAGTTTATGCGCGATGATGATAGTGTTTGCTGCTCCAACTGCTGTATCGTCGTATCCAATGGCCGTGGCAATGGGGGCTGATGGAAAGTTAGCGGGTCAATTCGTATGTTCCACAACAATACTTTCTGTCGTTACGATCTTTCTTTGGACGCTGCTATTGAAAACCGTCGGCTTCATTTGAGCTTCAATGTTACTGTGAAGTTCTTCGTTAAGCATATTCACGTTGACTTTCAGGCGTTCTAACATTTTCGTTTGAGCCCGCATTATCTCTATGGCGTTCATTGGATTCATCTCTATGAATTTCCGGAACTCATCTTTCTGGATCCTAAGCAACAACATATCCGTGAATGCCACAACAGTATACAGCGCAGGTTTTTCATTGAGGATCGAATATTCGCCGAAGCTTGTGCCCTCATTAAGACTCCCCAGCAAGTACTCGTTATCCGTCCCGTATTGTAGATAACAAACAGCCTTGCCCGATACGATTTTATACAAGTCAGTAGTTTCGTCGCCCTCATGAATTATCACACTATCAGCCGCAGCACGAATGAATTTTGTTTGCAGTACTCCCTTTGAGGTTTTCATGGATTCCTGTTTCAGTTTCTTGACGATACTCGCGTCTTGTAAGAATGAGTTGACTAGGAGGGCTCCGGTTAGTTTCTTAACATAGAGGCTGGATTGACTCGTGAAGTACTCCTTAATGAACTTGCTGCTACTTGACGAGACGATGAAGAAAAGATTGCTCCGTAATAAAGAACTATCGATCAACGTGTAAAATTTGTCCATGAGCATAATGTCCCTATCAACGATTTCGGAAAATTCATCAAGCACAATTATTAGGCGCGCACCTTCCTGTTTGTCTTTGATGTATGTAAAAGCGTCCTCCCAGAAGGAAAAAATCTGATGGGTTATATCGTCGTAGTGGCAGAAAATATCAAGCGAAAATTTTTTCAAACTCAAACTGCTGCTTTCTGGTTTGGCAGTGAAGAAAATGTTGTCCTTGTCCTTACAAAATTCCTCGATCAAAGCCGTCTTTCCTACTCCCTTTTTCCCATAAAGTAAGACAAATTGAAAACCTTTCCTACCATAAATATCATTTAGCTTCGTTAATTCTTGAGCGCGCCCGATAAACATTATGCTTCAAGTCCCCATGTTGAGATAATTTAACTGGCTCATTATATCATATGTTGCAAGAGAACACAAGCTGTGATATAAAAAGAAATGAAAAGGCGGGCATCAGTCCGTTTTTTTAGTACTTTTAGAAAGGAGAGTTTGAAATGAAAAAACTCTTTAGTAAAGATGTGGACATTGATCTTGATGATCTCGATGATCTTGATCTCGCGGATGAGGCCAGTATAACGCTGGACGATCTGTTGTATTTGAGAAATGTCAAAAA
>CAJOGG010000202.1 GCA_905234205.1 uncultured Synergistales bacterium
GAACGGCAACGCAACAATGAACCCGGCCAAGATTACAGCAACTTCGATAATGTTCACTATGGCACTTGAAAGCAAACCACCAGCCGCAAAATATAACGTCGTTACAACCGCACCGATTATTACGCCTTGAGTCTTGGGAATGCCAGCGACAACTTCAAGTATCCATGCGATCCCGAGTAACTGACCAGCAAATAAAGCTAACGTCCCTATGGCCATCATCAACGAGATTATCCCGGAGAAAAATTTGCTGTAACGTGCGTCAAGGTAATCGCTTAAAGTATAATAGTTATTCTCACGAGCAAGACGCCATATTCTTGGCCCGACGATGAAAGCTAAGATCATTGAACCAATTCCCGCGCTACCGATCCACCACCAAGCACTCAAGCCATGTTTGTAAGCAAGAGCCGTGACTCCGACGGTTGAACCTGCGCCCAAGTTTGCAGCTATTAACGTTGTGAAGAGCAAGCCAGAGTTTAATTTGCGGCCGGCCACGAAAAATTCCGAGGCTGATTTGACGTTGCGTCCGATAAATGCGCCTATGAGTACGAGAAATATTGCATAGATAAATATTACAGTGAGCATGAAAAATTTTTACTCCTTACTAGAATTTGATTGCGATGACTCATACAAAAAACCCTGCCTAGATATTACTCTAAACAGGGATTAATTTCTTCCGTCATCTAAAATTTTTGGCTGGGGAACAGGGATTCGAACCCCGATTACATGATCCAGAGTCACGCGTGCTGCCGTTGCACCATTCCCCAATGAAGTCATAAATCGTGTTGCTTTTCCTAAAGCACTGTGAGATTTTACCAGGTTAAGCGAAAAAGTCAACTTTACGATAAAATATTGCAAAAA
This sequence comes from uncultured Synergistales bacterium, assembly GCA_905234205.1. Classification (GTDB taxonomy): domain Bacteria; phylum Synergistota; class Synergistia; order Synergistales; family Aminobacteriaceae; genus JAFUXM01. The sequence continues at coordinate 859 of CAJOGG010000202.1, forward strand.
ATTTTGAAGGGGTTAATTATGTACAAACTTTTCATAAAGCGTTTGCTGGATATATTATTGAGTCTGTTCGCGTTGATAATTCTTGCGGTTCCGTTATTGATATTCGCATTGATAATCAAGTTTGAGGACAAGGGACCGGCGTTCTTCATGCAAAAACGTGTTGGCATTCACAAAACTCACTTCAACATTTACAAGTTCCGATCCATGAAAATGTCTACGCCTCACGATACGCCTACGCATTTACTTGAAAATCCAGAGCAATATATTCTCAAGTGTGGACGTTGGATGCGAAAGTTTTCGATTGATGAACTCCCACAGATAATAAACATTCTCAAAGGTGATATGTCTATCGTAGGGCCAAGGCCAGCTTTATGGAATCAATTCGACTTAATAACCGAACGCGATAAATATGGAGCTAACGACGTAAGACCGGGCTTGACAGGTTGGGCACAAATTCACGGACGCGACGAATTAAGCATAGAAGAAAAATCCAGACTTGATGGCGAATACGTAAAGCGTGAGTCATTTATGTTTGATGTAGCTTGTATATTTAACACGGTGGCGAAAGTTTTCACGCATGAAGGCTTTGTTGAGGGCGCAGAGAAGAAAGAATGCTTTGACTAGTTTGTGTGGTAAAATAGGGGCAACATCGGTGGGAGTTGACTCCCTAAACAAACAAAACTAATCCCGGCTTAGCCAAAGAGTCTGTCCCAAAGTAGTAATACAGTAAGGACAAAGTTCAATAGCCAAGTGAGAACAGCGAAGAATAAACTAATCTTGCGGAAGAGTCTCTTCACTGTTCTCCTCCAGGATTTTCGAGCTTTTTTACCCAAATTAATCACCAGATTTCTACACGGAGAATTACCCGTTTGATGAGCCGTGTTCTCATGACGGGCCCACCGTGAGTGTTATTATATCATTCACAGAAGGAGGCTTTATTTATGGACAAAATTCTATTCTTTGATGGTGCTATGGGGACAATGTTACAAGCTCGTGGATTAAAGCTTCGAGAAGTCCCGGAGATTCTCAATCTCACTAACCCCAATATGATTAAGTCTATTCATCGTGAATATAAAGAATCTGGATCTGATTTCATAACGGCTAACACTTTCGGCGCAAATAAATTCAAGCTCGCTAAATCTGGCTATAGTGTTCGTGAAATTATTGAGGCTGGCGTAAAAAACGCTCGTGAAGTTGCTGGTAATGATGCAAGTGTTGTTCTTGACATTGGCTCGACAGGACGAGTTATGGCTCCTTCCGGTGATGCGTCGTTCGGTGAAATTTATGAGGCTGTCGCGGAAATGGTTGACGCCGGGAAAAATTTTAGCGATGTGATTTTACTTGAGACTTTCACGGATCTATACGAGTTAAAAACGGCGGTGTTGGCTGCACGTGAAAATTCTGATTTGCCTATCTTTGCCACGATGAGCTTTGAAGAATCTGGCCACACATTTTTTGGCGCAAGTATTGAGTCAATGGTCGCGACTCTTGAGGGTTTAGGGATAAACGCGTTGGGAGTAAATTGTTCGCTTGGGCCTTCGCAGTTATTGCCGTTGGTTGAGAAAATTTGCGCGCTCTCTCACATTCCCGTTATGGTTCAACCTAATGCCGGGCTTCCTGTTATGCGTGATGGCGTTGCTAATTATGACGTTACGGCCGATGAATTTGCAAGTATTGCTGTTAAATTCTCTGATATGGGCGTGAGTATTTTAGGCGGCTGCTGTGGAACAACTCCCGAGCATATTTTGAAGATGAAACGTGCAGTGTTGAATCATTCTGGCCAAGTCGTAAAGCGCAATGTCCCCGACGAAACTGTAATTTGTTCTCCGTCAAAACTCGTTAAGTTCGGCAAAAAGTTTATCGTGATTGGCGAGCGATTAAATCCAACCGGCAAGAAAATGTTACAGAAGGCTTTGCGTGAAGGCAATATTGATTACTTGTTGAAAGAGGCGGTTAAGCAACAGGACCAGAACGCCGACGTCTTGGACTTGAACACCGGTTTACCTGACATAAATGAAGCTGAAGTGCTCACGAAATCTCTTATAGAGATTCAAGGCCTTGTTAATCTCCCGATTCAAATTGATAGCTCCGACCACAAGGCATTAGAGACAGCCGCAAGAGTCTACAACGGAAAGCCTTTATTGAACTCTGTGAACGGTAAAGCCTCAAGCCTTGAGAAAATTTTGCCCATTGCTAAGAAATATGGAGCGTGTGTACTTGGCCTAACTCTTGACGATAAAGGCATACCCGAAACAGCAGAAGCACGCCTTGAAATTGCAAAGAGAATAATCAACGCCGCCGAAGAAATCGGAATCCCACGACGAAATATTTTGATTGACTGTTTAACCCTCACGGCCTCGGCTCAACAAAAACTCGTTCCGGAAACTCTAAAAGCTATAAGACTCGTAAAGCAAGATTTAGGTGTATGTACGATCTTGGGCTTGAGTAATGTATCGTTTGGACTTCCTCGTAGACCTTTAATCAATCGCACAATGTTAATAGCCGCTATTATGAGTGGACTTGACGCAGCTATCATTAATCCTAGTGACGCCGACCTGAAGGAAACTTTATACGCATGGAATTTA
>CAJOGG010000203.1 GCA_905234205.1 uncultured Synergistales bacterium
TTTTTGGCATTGGCTAAAGAAAAAAATATGCGACTTGCTAAAATTTTCACAAAATCTCGATGAAGTTATCTCTAGCATTTTTCAAGTGCTTTGACTATAAACACGAACTTGAATTAGTACGCTGGAAAATCACCTCTATGATACAAGCCAACGCCGGTATCGCAAACGCACTTGTCGCCAACGAAATGGAACACGCCCTTGAATATACTCATGACGCTGTAGCCGAAGTTGAATACGTCTTTGATGTTTTGAAGATTATAGACCACCTGATAGAACGCTTGGAATACTTGAGCGGCTTCAATCCATTAAAAAGCACATGCGACGATATCCTAGAGGATTGCAAAAGAATAAAGGCAAGGATCGAAGATGATGAAGAAGGGATGTTGCCGTTATGATTAAAGATTTGTATCTTGAAATGAGCGAGATTAGAAAAGACATAACACACTTAGCGTATAAGGCTTACCCTGAAGAACCTTCAAAGTTCGTGTGGCATATTTTCCATCAATTCGAGGACGCCCTAGAAATCGTAGAGGCGATAATCAAGGAATGTTTGCGGCCCGGACCAGGTTATGAGGGTGAAATGGCATTACTTGACAAAGCACCCTTCTTGATAGATAGATTGAGCTATGTTATTGATTGCGAGTCGGGAATGAAGAAAGAGTGTAAGGCGATTATCAATAAAGTATTCAAGCTGATAGAGGAGGATAAAGGCGACCGTGCAAAATGAGCTAAAGGTAACCAAAAATTTTCGCGAGATTAGATTACAGGTTGCTAGACTATACATTGCGGTAAGAAGACCTAGTGATGGTTACATCTATACATCAGGGCGCCCCGAAAGAGATTTGGCCCTTGAAATGCTAATGCCCATCATAAAGGAATTAACCCGCGTGATTGCCGTACAGTGTGATGACGACGAATATATAGAATCGGTCTACTATGATGTAAAAGATGCGGTAAGCTTTGTGAAAGATATAATGCTCATGGATAAAACGATAGCCGAACGCGTTGAGGCAATCTTAAATCTTATTGACGTATTTACAGAAAAAGGAGAAATGAAAAATGGCAAATAGTTTTTCGATAACGTTATCAAATGGAACAAAATACGAAAACTTCAAAATGAACGGCAACAACTTCATCACAACGGACACCGAAATCGCGGCTAAGTTCAACAACGTTTTAGGACGCAATACGAACTACTTAACCAACGTAACGATTGAAGGCGACGCGGAATTTGATGAAGCACAGTTAATCGGCACACACGCATTCATGGAGATAGTGCAATGTGTAAAGCATGAGAATGAATGGTGGATAGTGTTACGTGACCTGACAAAACAGGAATTGCGCGACCTCGAACTGGACTCTAGAATTGCATACTTAGAAATGATCACGGAGGAGGCTTAACAATGACAAAATTTGAAATGGTAAAACGCTATTACGATTTAGGGTTATGGGACGAAGCAAAAGTGCGTGTGGCAGTCGCAAAGAACTGGATTACCGCCGATGAATTCAAGGCAATAACTGGAAAAGGTTTACTCGACCAGTAATGCAATAAAGCACCTATCCTTTCTTTTTATTTTACTCACACAAGCCCTCTGACTATCAGGGGGCACTTTTTTATTTTATGGAGGTGAAAAGGAAAAGTGGACTCACGAATATTTAGCGAACGCGATTTTGCGTGTAAATGTTGCGGGGAAAATAACATTGATGAGCGCATAATCAGCATGACGCAGCGTATACAAGACTCTTTAGGACTCTCGGTAAGCGTTGTATCGGGTTATCGGTGTAAAGTTCATAATGCTATCATGGGCGGGGCGCGACGTTCTTATCACACACAAGGACTCGCAGTAGATTTAACGTGCGTAAAGGATATAAATGCGCTATGGCATACGATACAAACATTGTGGCACAATGGGGAACTTCCGGAGCTCTCATGTGCGATACGAGACGCGAATTATGTGCATATTGATTGCGGTAAAAAGCGTAAACATGTATTTGAAGTGCGCGCTGTTTAACAAAAGGAGGCGTAATAAAAATGGCAAATGATACGAAAAATTTCAAGATTAATGAGTTTGCGTGTAAATGTGGGTGCGAAAATAAGATACAACAAAGCGTAATAGACCTATGTCAAGCGATACGAGAGCGTGCAGGGATTCCGATACGCGTAAATTCGGGATATAGGTGCGCGGAACATAACGCAAGGGTCGGGGGCGTAAAAGGCTCACAACATATTCAAGGCGTCGCGGCGGATATATCATGCGCAAGGGGTGCGAAATATTTGTGGCAAGTAACGCGACAACTTTACAACGAGGGCGCAATTCCGACTCTACAATACTGCAAACTATACAAGACCTGGATACACGTTGACTGCGGGAAGAAGCGCAAAAACGTTTTTGACGGAGGTGTATAGAATGAATGGGAACACTTACACGGAAATGCTATCGGGATTCTTTTCGGGCGTGTGCATGATATTGACGTGGTTTTTTGGCACGTTTGACGGCGCGCTAAGGGTTTTAATCGCGTTTGTGATTGTGGACTACGTGCTAGGGGTAACGGCGGCGGCGGTAGAGAGGCGGCTGTGTAGCTCTGAAGGGTTCAAAGGCATACGTAAGAAGATGATCATATTTGTACTGGTCGGAGTGGCGCATATAATAGGTAAAGAAGTTTTTGGTAACGAGATAGTGCTACGAGACATGGTGACATATTTTTATATAGCGAATGAGGGGATGAGCATCATAGAGAACGCGGCGAAAGCGAATGTGCCAATCCCAGAGGGCTTGAAGAATTTGTTTGAGAAACTCCACACAGACAACGCGCAGAAGAAGCAATAGAGGCGAGAAGATTCCCCTGACCTCAAACCTTTTCACAAAACTTTTCACAAAATCCCACCAAAATTTAAAAAAAATGCTTGACACAAAGAAAATTAAGTGTATAATACTTGCATGAAGTTGAGGAACAAAGGTTCCAGCCGTGAAAGTGGTAGTAGCGGAGCGAATTGACAGAGCAGTAGTAGCGAAAGTGGCCAAGAATTATCTGTTATCGTCAAGAGAGGCGGCGGAGGCGGCACACGCTATGAGAGTGATATACAAAAATTCCCCATCAGGGACTCGTGGAGTATAATAGGGAAAAAAACTATGGAGGCTACATTATACCATGGATAAACGTTATTCTTTCACTAAGTTAGACAATGTAATCATTGAAGACCAGAACATTTCTAGAAGCGCCAAGGCCGTTTTCACCATTTTGGCTAAGCATTCTCGCATCATTAACGGCTCCCGCGTCTGTTACCTTCACATCAAAACTATCGCGCAGGAAGCTCAATACGCTGTCAGAACCGTGAGGTATGCTTTAAGAGCCTTGGTCGATTTAGGCGTCGTTTGTCGTAATTACCAGTTCACAGGCGACAC
>CAJOGG010000204.1 GCA_905234205.1 uncultured Synergistales bacterium
CGCATAATCTTTTCATCAACCGCAGCCACTTACGGAGAGCCAAAACGAATCCCGATCCTTGAAACAGATCCGACAGTACCAACTAATCCTTACGGTGAAAGCAAGCTAATCATGGAGAAAATGATGAAATGGGTTAGCAGTCGTTATGATATTCGTTACGTGTCATTGAGATATTTCAATGTCGCTGGAGCTTGGCACGATGGCTCAATAGGTGAAGACCACCACCCAGAGACTCATTTAATCCCGTTGATCTTGCAGGTACCATTAGGAAAACGCGACCACGTTACAGTTTACGGCGACGATTACCCAACAAAGGACGGCACTTGTATACGCGATTATGTTCACGTTGAGGACTTAGCACAGGCTCATATTCTTGCACTGGAATACTTACGCAACGGAGGCGAGAGCAATATTTTCAATCTTGGTAGCGGCGATGGGTATTCGGTCATGGAAATGATTAACGCGGCACAAAAAGCTACCGGCCAAAATATCAAAGTCGAAATAGGCACAAGACGAGCAGGCGACCCGGCAAAACTCGTAGCAGATAGCACAAAAGCTCATGAGATTCTGAAATGGGCACCGAAATTCACGCGTATGGAAGAAATTATCGCATCGGCTTGGAAATGGCATAAAGCTAACCCAAACGGTTATAACGATAAAGACTAACTCACTATGAGCGTATGGAGTGGAGTATTAGACAGTTGTCCCGGCCTTCTGTGTTGCGTGATAAACCTCAGGGGCAAATTATTGTATGCGTCTCATGGTTACAAGGCCGTAGCCTCAAGATTATTGGGGCATAGATGCACTGAAGGAAGCAATTATCCGCCACTTATTACGGAGTTTGATCAAGTTTTACATGAGATCTTAACGGCTGCATGTTTGGGCGATACGAATAGCTTTGAAATTTCTGAACGCGATAAAATTTGGGAGTTCACTGCGGCACCGTTGAAGCTTGAGACTCGAAAAATCGAAGGCGTTGTGATAAAAGTCTCGTCTGAAAATGTAAGCCCCTCAAAGAATCTCCCCCCCGTTGTTGAAAGCAACCCCGAAATCTTAAATTCTGTCCCGTTTAGAGCCTGTGTGGTAAATTCAAATGGCGAGATATTGGCCGTGAATAAATTTTTGGCTGCGTCTTGCGAATACGAATTACCCGGGAAAAATATTATTGAGCTCGTGAAACTTGACGCTAATTCCAGCCTATTGAAGGTTATCTCGGATCGAGTGGGAAACGTTGAATGTAATATCCCTGACATTTCCGTGAGCCAAAGTTTCTATGATAATAACATTAGCATTTACTTCGACGAAGAATATACACAGGAAAATCCAGCACAGGAAGACTCTCATGCTCAAATCATTAAGCTTCATGCAAGTCCGATTAAATGGAAAGCTGAAGATCATGTTATGTTGACATTCGAGGACGTTACGGAATTTCGCCAAACTCATGACCAATTGCTAAGGCTATTAACGTTTGACGCCTCAACAGGGATTCTAAATCGTCGCGGCATTGAGCACATGATCTTACACGAATTTTCACCTGCCATAAGAAACACAGAACAATTAAGCCTAATTATGATTAACATAGACAATTTCAAGGCACTTAACGAAACTCGCGGCTATGCCGTAGGGACAAGAATAATACGTAGCTTTGTGAGCAGCATGGATAATTTCTTGAGCTCTCATACTCGATATAATTTAGCGCGTTGGTCGGGCGATGAGTTTTTGATTCTAGTTCATTGTTCAGGAGCGGCGGCCGTGGTTTTGGCAAATGGTATTCGTGAGCGGGCTAACGGAATTGCGATAAGTGCGGGGGTTGCAGACTTATCTAAGGGCAGCTATGCGGGCGTGAATGATTTTATCGCGGCGGCTTATGATGCAATGGTTGAGGCAAAATTATCGGGCAAAAGCACTACGGTGTTAGCAGAAAATTAACATGAAGCCATTAAAACGTTACGGACAAAATTTCTTAATCGACAAAAATATTTTAGCGTTCATCATTTCGCGTTCGCGACCTAGCTTTCAAGATTGCGTTCTTGAGATTGGGCCGGGGCATGGAGTCTTAACGAGGGCTTTACTTGCTGAAGGTGTTGCGTGTCTTCACACGATAGAGCTTGACGAGAGATTACGTCCTGAACTTGAGGACTTGGCCGCGAATAATGACTCGTTGAAGTTGCATTTTGCCGACGCCGTGAGATTCGATTACGCTACGTTGGATCCATTTCCCGATAAAGTCATAGCTAACATTCCGTATAACATTACAACGCCGCTAATCTGGAAATCGTTACAATACCCAATAAAATATTATTTGTTAATGTTGCAAAAAGAGTTGGCTTTGAGATTGATTGCGCCTCCTGACACAAAAGAGCGTTATCCGCTTGGAGTAGCTATTGAGGCAATGGGGCACGCGTCGATCGTGAAAAGGGTATCGCGAAAAAGTTTTAGGCCAGCTCCAGAAGTTGACTCTGCACTTGTAGAAATTGTCATAGAGAAAAATTTTGGCATCATGAAAGATTCATCATGGAGCGAATTATTACACAAGGGCTTTGCTCATAGACGTAAGACCCTGCGTAACAATCTTGGTGAGGTTGCCGGGATTTATTCTGACAAACGCGCGGAGGATTTAACGTGTGAACAATGGCTTGACCTGTACAAAAATATAAAACCCCTCTTGTATGTTGAGGGGGCATTATGATTATAGAGTTATTCGGTCGTTATCGTCGTCAATATTCTCGCTTTCGTCTTCTTCCAAGGTTATAACTTCTCCTGAAAGTTCGTTGATCCTGTTACTAGCGGCTAATGGATCTTCAAGTTCTGTGTCCTCGTCCTCAAAAACTTCATCGTCATCTAAAGGGTCAGGCAATGGAAGTAATTTAGGCTCTTCTTCTGATTCGCTCTCGTTGATAATTTCAACGTCCTCAAGATTATTAGCTTCTTCGTTCTCTGTTTCGTTAGATTCTGAATCAATTTCCGTGAATGTCATTACCTCGCCAACTGACTCGGTTTCGTCAGGTGCTTCATCAATTCCAACAACAGGCTCAGGATTCTCTTCTTCTGGCTCTTGTTCTAGCTCTGGTTCTATTAATTCCTCTGTTTGAGTGTCTTCAGGCTGCTCTTGTTCATTAATTTCAGGTAAAACCAGCTCTGAAACCTCTTCTTCAACAACCGGCTCTTCAGTCAACGTTTCTTGCTCCTGCTCTTCTTGTAAACTCTCGTCAAGTTTTGCCTCCATGGTCTGGAAAGCGTCAACTAATTCTTCATCATTATCCCCAGGACCTTCAGGCAATAAATCGAAATCGGCTTCATTAGTTTCGCTCTGTTCGTCTTGAGTCTCTTGTCCTTGTTCAGTAACTATTTCTTGCTCTTCTGACTCTACAGCTTCTGTTTGTTCTT
>CAJOGG010000205.1 GCA_905234205.1 uncultured Synergistales bacterium
TTATTTATCTCACCCCGTGCTTGGAAAACGTTTGCTTGAGATCACAGAAGCCTTAATGAACCTTCAGGAGACTGACCCGGCGGTCGTAATGGGAGGCTATCCTGATGATATAAAGCTATGCTCTTGTATGACGTTGTTCGCGAAAATTTCCGAAGAAGGCTCGATTTTTCATCGCGTGTTAGATAAATTCTTCGCCGGACAAATGGATAAAAACACCTTAGCACTTTTATAAGGAGACAATATGCCGTTAGAATTCATTTTTACTGCTGACGATTTTTATGTAGATCAAGCCGATAATTCAAACATTACCGGTTGGCAAAAACGTTTTGTTGATAATAAATTATTAGCTCTTTACGAACTTGGATTTGATAAGACTGTAAAGTCTGACTCGCAATCGTTTATATTTTTGCATTTCCTCGCTACAAAGTTTGTTGAGTTTCTGACAAGTGTACCAGAGATCGAATTAACTCATGAGCGACTAGAAACACTTATTCCGGACGAAACTAAGAATGCCATCTTAAATTCCATACCATTTGCTTTGGGAGCAGAGTTTGTCAATAGACAATGGCTTGATAAGATACTGGCTAGGCTCGTCGCTATATTCAATCATGAAATCTCAAACTATAATGGCACCGTAACTCAATATATATCAGGAAAATCTAAGGTACTCAAACTTCCCGAACGCATATTCTTTCACATTGCAGAGAATAAAACAGACCTTAATTACCCGTTTGCATTTCTGGTCACTTACGCTACTAGTGATGAAGATATGAGAGTTCAACATATGCCATTATCTTACGCTCTAAACGAGTTCAAGAATGACCGTCCAAAACTTTTAGCCCTGTTATCGTGCCTTAACAAAGCTGCAAACGTCTCGCCTCTGATAAGTTCATTCATTGATAGCGGAGAACTGTTTCACCCGTTGAGGCTAAGCTCTAAGGAAGCATATGATATTCTGAAATCTACCCCAGCTCTTGAAAACAGCGGCATAATTTGCCGAATCCCTGACTGGTGGAAAAAGCGTTCTTCATCTGTGCGTTTGTCGGTAAAATTCAATCAGAAATCCTCAATGCTAGGCTTCGATACAATCTTGTCAATGAACGTGGCTTTGAGCGTGAACGGAATCAATCTAACTCCCGAAGACGTGAAAGCTATCTTGCAACAAACAGAAGGCTTAGCTCTCATAAAGGGTAAATGGGTTGAAGTTGATAAGGAACGTTTACAGAGACTGCTAGATAAAATGAACAGATACGACAAAGACGTTACTTTACTTGATGCATTGAAACTTGAGGCAGGATTAAATGACTTTGATAACGATGAAGTGGAGTTTACCAATGAAGACTTTGTGGCGAATACACTAGGGAAAATTTGCAACACTACCACATTCACGACGCAAAAAACTCTGCCTCGTACAGTGAAAGCTACTCTACGTCCTTATCAGCGTTCAGGATATTCGTGGCTGTGTATGATGTCAGAATTAAAGCTTGGGGCTTGCCTTGCTGATGATATGGGGCTAGGAAAAACTTTGCAAGTATTGACGTTCTTGGAAGAGCTCCGACAGCAGCATAAAAACGCGAAAATTTTACTCATAGTCCCTGCCTCATTGCTGGACAATTGGGAGAAAGAAGCCTCACGTTTCACACCTAGAATGCCGCTAAATATTCTTCATGGCCGTAATAGAGATATTTTGGAGCGTGAATTAACGCACAACGATTTGGCATTCTTAAACATTACGACTTATGCGACAGCAACCAGACTCGAAGGACTTCAGAAAAGGGAATGGGACGTAATTATTCTCGACGAAGCACAGGCCATAAAGAATGCTACTACACTGCAGGCAAAACTTATTAAGAGGATCCCGGCACAACATCGTATTGCAATGACTGGTACACCTGTTGAAAATAATTTGTCAAATCTGTGGTCGCTGTTTGACTTTTTGAACAAGGGACTGTTGGGTACGCCAGAAGAGTTTAAGCGTTTTTCCGCCTCGATAAATGACAAGCCGCAAAGTTATTTGAAGCTGAAAAATATAGTTTCTCCATTTATTCTTCGTCGCCTGAAAACTGATAAAGCCATAATTTCAGATTTACCTGACAAAATAGAACAGATCGATTACGTATCTTTGAGCAAGAAGCAGATTATTCTTTATCGCAACCAAGTTAAAGAGATCGAAAGAGTCATGACTACTGCGGAAAATCTTAGCACCATAAAACGCAACGGCATGATCTTATCAACGATAACGAGATTAAAGCAAATTTGTAATCACCCTGACCAATTTCTTGGCCAAGGAATGTATATGCCTTCAGAGAGTGGAAAATTTGAAATGCTTCGGGAAATATGCGACACTATACATGAAAAACGTGAGAAAGTTTTAGTCTTTACACAATTTAGAGAGATAATCAACTCTTTAGAGCATTATTTGAGCGAAATTTTTCACGCTAAGGGCTTAGTAATCCACGGTGAAACTCCTGTCAGAAAACGAGCCGACATAGTGGACAGCTTTAACAAAAATAAGCAAAATCAATTCATGATCTTATCGTTGAAATCTGCCGGAGTTGGTTTGAACTTAACCGGAGCTAATCATGTTATTCATTTTGACCGTTGGTGGAACCCTGCTGTAGAAAATCAAGCTACGGATAGAGCATTCAGAATCGGCCAAATTAAAAACGTCATAATCCACAAATTTGTAACAAAAGGAACAATTGAGGAACGAATCAATGATATTATCGAAAGCAAACGATCCCTTGCGGAAAACGTCATAAGCAGCGGCGAAAACTGGTTAACAGACCTTAGCAACAACGAAATAATTTCAATGATGAAACTTGATAACGAGTAGGAGCTAATAACAATGTTCATTCACAACAGTAGATTATACGAATCACAAATGTTAGCAAACGATATTCAGGAAAGAGCCCATGAAGCTTTAAGAGAACACCCTGAATATACACCAGTCAAAGTTGATGATATGCCACATGCGACTATATGTTCGAGTTGGTGGGGGCAATCATGGTGTGATAATTTGGAACGTTACGTGAACTGGGGAAACAGCGTTGAGCGTGGAAAAAAATTTGTGAGAAATGGTGCCGTTATCGACTTACAAATAAACGGAGGAGAGATTCATGCACATGTAATCGGAACAGCTATTATCCCTTATGAAGTAAAGATAAAAATATCAGCCGTCTCATCACAACGTCAAAAAGAAATTGAACATATTGCTTCAGGAAAGATTCAAAAACTAGAGGAACTTGCTTCAGGAAATTTTCCGGACGATCTAAAAGAAGCCCTGTTACAAAAAGGGGTGTTATTCCCTCAAGCTGACGAAATCGAATTTCATTGTAATTGCCCTGATAC
>CAJOGG010000206.1:0-3322 GCA_905234205.1 uncultured Synergistales bacterium
CAATCTCGTCTTGAGTCATGGAGGCATCGTTACTCTCTATTCTCTCAATACTGCTTCATTCAACAAGGAAAAAGTGCAGAACATTATTGATTTATTAGCTCCTTGCTTAGAGGCTCATATTACAGATACTCATATCGTTAAGGGCTTCAAACTTTATAGCTTCTAGCTGTTCATTCGTGAAAGGGGGTGCTTCCTTGAGCCGATTCATTCAATGCTTAGTCGGCTTGCCTTGACTTCAATTCTCTTGCGCTGAAAAGTCCTTTCATCTTTCTCAAAATTTTTTATTCGTTAAGGAGGTTTTTTTCTCATGGCTATTGACAGAAGGTTTCTTGATGTCGGCATTACCATCCTCGGAATCGTTAATGCTCCGGCTGATAATCCAACTGAAGGCGATCAGTACATCGTCGGATCAGCTTCAACAGGTGCTTTCGCAGGTGTAGCTGCAAATTCCGTCGCTCGGTATGACGGCTCAAAGTGGAATTTCTCCGTTCCTCGTGCAGGAACTATGGAGGCTCTCGACGCTTCAGCAGGCACTATCCTGCGCTATAACGGTTCGGCTTGGGAAATTGTCGCAGATTTCAACAGCTTCATCGCTCCAGTCAATAATATCATCGCTTCTGGTACTACTCTCCCGGCTTCCTGCTCTGAGGGTGATACTTTCCTCAACACTTCGGACAACAAAATTTATACCGCTACGGCAGCTGACACTTGGAATGACGGAGTGGCTCTTTCAAATGGCGCGCGTTATGCATCTTCTACCGACTTCAACGTTTACGAAAGCAACGGTGAAGAGTTTACCGCTTCGGACATTAAGGACGGAGGGCTCTTCCTCAATAAGTTTGACGGCTGCATCTATGTCTATGACAAAATTGCAGGAGAGTTCAAGCGCAACGGTGCGGACGTTACTGTTACTGAAATACATTCCCTGACTGCTTATGATGTCGTTGCTAAGTCCTTCTCCCTCTCAAGCTCTATCGCGGTAGGCAGAGAAAATCAGGTCATCCTTTCAGTCGGCGGAGTAGCTCAGGTGGCTGGCGTGGATTTCACTGCTTCGGGCAATCTCATTAGCTGGAATGCTAAGGCCCTGGAGGCTATCGGTCTCGTTGAAGGCGATACTTTCGTCGTTCATTACATCAAGGCTTGATCTTTAGGAGGTGATTTATCATGAGCATCGTTAATGAAAGATTTCTGCCTGCGTCTCTTACCGACATTATCAACTCTATCAACGTATTGCAGGAGGATATTGCAAGACTGCAGCTGGTCGTCGATGAGACAAAAGACAACAATGATTTGTCTTCCATTCAGGAGCATATCACTGAGCTGGAAAACTCAATCGCTGAACTGCAGTCCACTATAGAGACTTTCAATGACAATTTCGAATTGTTCTCGGAATTAGAATCACGTGTTCAGTCCCTTGAAGATACCATCGCAGATATGCAGCAGAGTGATACTGAACAGGATGTGTCTGACCTCAGCGACAGAGTCGATAATCTCGAAGCTGTCAGTGATGAGTTCTTCGCTTGATAATTTTTACGCGTGAGGAGGCTTCTTTGTGCTCCCTTACGCACTTTCCTTCATCATGCCTCATAACACTAATAATTTCAGCGTGGCGGAATTTGCCTGCAAACACTGCGGGAAAAATGAGATTGATCAGAGAGTTATCAATATGGCTCAGGCTATCAGAGAAGCTCTCGGTGTCCCTGTCCGTGTAAATTCCGGTTACAGGTGCGAGATTCACAACTCAAGAGTCGGAGGTGCTAAGAAGATCATCGACAAAAACGGTAGAGTCATCAAGAAGGGCAGCAATCACATGTACGGGCTGGCCGCTGATTTATCCTGTTCTCTCGGTGCTGCTAAAATGTTTGACACCGTAAAAAAACTTCATGCTGAAGGCAAACTCCAAGACTTGGATTACTGCATCTGGTACAGGCGTAAGAATTTCATTCACATTGACTGCGGAGGCAAGCGCAATTCTTTGTGGGAGATAAGGCCTTGAACAAAACTTGCATTGACTTCTTTTATGCTTCTATTGTCGGACTTATGGGCTGGTTCTTCGGTGGGCTCGACGGCTTCGTCAAAGTCCTCCTGACTTTCTCCGTCATCGATTATTTCTCAGGACTGGCTGTCGCAGGGTGGATTAATCACAATATCAGCAGTGCTGTCGGCTTCAAGGGCATCACTAAGAAATGCATCATGTTTTCTTTCGTCGGCATTGCTCATCTCCTCGACAAGTATCTGCTCGGTGATTCTCAGGCTCTCAGAGTTGCCGTCGCTCTCTTCTATATCGGCAATGAAGGCATCTCCATCATTGAGAATGCTGACGCTTTAGGTGTCCCATTTCCTAAAGTCCTCAAGGATAAATTCTTAGGCCTTAAGGAAAACAGCAAAGCAGAGGAAAAATCTGCATGAAATACCGTCATTGCAGGTGTATTGCTCAATAAGTTTGTGCGATATAATATTATCGTCCCTAATGTTTAAAGAAAGGAAGTGAATAAAATATGGCAGTTGAAACTATCGCAAAAGCTGCTTCTGTAATCATGAAGCTCAATAACGGAGTATCACCGACGGGAACTGTTAAGACCGTAAGTCTCAATATCGGCAGCCTCAACAAAAATTACGCTCCGGCAACTGACGACGTGAAGGCATTAGCAATAGTTGATCTGCTCTGTGAGTGCATTAGCAAAAGCCTCTACCGTGTAGAGAGAACGCTCACAAGCGAAATCGCAACGGAGTAACAGCTTCTGAAATCTTTCCTGGCAAGGAGGTGAATAATCTATGGCAAGCAGATTACTTTTAGAGTTCAAAGACGCAAGCAATGCTACCGTCAAATTCTCTTACAATTACGCCAATCCGGAAGTTGCTCCTAATGATGTCAAATCATTAGTGCAGGCAATGATAACAAACGGAAGTATCTTCGCTCATCCGCCGGTTACCGCTGTCAGTGCTAAACTCATCGAAATCTCAGAGAGTGAGATTAACTTATCTTAATTCGTTAAGAAGTTTTTCTGTAAAACCCAAAAAGTCAGACGGCAATTCTTCACTGCAAAACAAAAACGTGGTCAGGGCTTTCTACCCCGGCCACGTTCTTCTGTTGTCTGTCATCTTTACTCGTTTTTGCCTCCGACGCTCAGCATCGGCATTGTATTTCCTGCGTCAAACAAATAGTACTGTGAGTCTTTCAATGAATCCGCGTACGATTCTCGGCCCTCGAAACTCTCTATTACTGCCTGCTCTTCCGCATCAAACTCTTCGTATCGTTTTCGTGCGTATCCTTTCGGCAGCCAGCCTTTGCGCTGACTCCCGAAGATGTTCAGCTTCTTCA
>CAJOGG010000206.1:3334-4209 GCA_905234205.1 uncultured Synergistales bacterium
TTGTAGAACGTTACGTCAAAATATTTCAGTCGGATATTACGCATCTTGCCTATCTTGCGTGCATATTCAAGCTCCTCATGCAAGTTAAATCTTTGCGTCTCTCCATTGTCCAGATAGTTTAACGCCTTCTCTATATCCGATAACGTCCCGGTGCAGTAACTCATCGAGCCATAGTCTAAGTATCCGCGATAATCCCACGCACTCATAGGCAGTATCACTCGCTTGTTTATCTTCCACGACAGATTACTCTTCCAGCCATTATAGTAATGAATGTTCCCGTTGTTCAGATCAGCATCCCATGAATATTGGCGCGACAGTTTATCGAACAGCTCTACTATACACTCTTCTACTCCCTGCACTAACCTCAACGCTATTTCCTGCTGCAGCGTCTTGATGTTCCAGTACGAAAAATCATAGTCCGTGAATTTCTCTAGCTGTCCGGCATATTCATGATACAGATTGCTCGTTAATTGCCTCGTCAATTCAGGCAGCTCAAACAATTTTCGCCAGTATTTACGCCGGGTCATCTTCACATATGCATTCACGGAAAAATCTTCTGTATTGTGTGAATACTTTCCGAGCATGACATGCAACAGGCTTTCTCCGTCTAGTGATTTGCTCTCCAGCTCTAAATACTCTTCATACAGCCTTAAGCCAAACTCTAGCTCGCGGTTATACAGCGCAACAAATCCCTTCACAAAATCAAGCTCAGCCAGTTCATTATTCGCCTGCTTACGTTCAAACTCTTCATAATCCTTCTCACGCAAAGAGTCAAAAATTGTCGATTTACGCTCTGGGGCTGGCACGGTCAGTTTCACAACCGCAACCTCGACATCTGTCGGATTCTCGGCAACGCTAAATGCTCTCTCGTAATA
>CAJOGG010000207.1 GCA_905234205.1 uncultured Synergistales bacterium
CGTTTAGCTCGATTAATTCGTCGTGAGTCCCGCGTTCGATTATTGCCCCGTGTTCCATGACTAGAATCAGGTCTGAATCCTTGACAGTAGAGAGTCTATGCGCGATAACGAACACCGTACGACCCTTCATCAATGCGTCCATACCTTTTTGAACAAGTGATTCGGTTCGAGTATCAATTGAGGAAGTTGCTTCGTCTAAAATCATTACTGCAGGATTCGCAACGGCTGCACGCGCGATTGAAATTAGCTGTCTTTGTCCCTGACTTAAGTTAGCCCCTCCGCCCGTTAATAGAGTATCGTAACCTTCAGGGAGTCGCATGACAAATTCGTGGGCATTTACAAGCTTGGCCGCAGCTTTGCATTCATCATCGGTTGCGTCGAGTTTCCCGTAGCGTATATTCTCTAACACAGTGCCCGTGAATAAATTTGTGTCCTGTAAAACTATTCCCAAGTTCTTGCGCAATGAAGCCTTATTGATCTCGTTGATGTTGATTCCGTCGTAAAGAATCTCGCCTGCGTTCACGTCATAAAAGCGTGGAATCAAATTCGCTATAGTGGTTTTGCCCGCTCCTGTTGAGCCAACTAACGCGGTTTTCTGTCCTGGCTTGGCCGTCAATGTTATATCATGCAAGACTTCAACGCCTGGAACATAGCTGAAGTTCACGCCTTTAAGCTCAATGCTGCCTTTAGAGTTTTCACGATTAATCACTACTTGGCCGGAGTCCTCTTCTGACTCTGAATCTATAAGCGCAAAAATTCTCCCCGCCCCTGCGAGTCCTGACACGATTGAGTTAAGCTGCATTGATAACATATTCACGCTCATAGCAAATTGCTTGGTCATGTTCAGGAAGGGAATAACTACACTTATAGTCATGGGCAAACCAGATAAGCTCACGTTTTTAGCTCCAGACAAAATCAATATGCCACCGGATAAAGCTGTTAAGACGTACAAAATATTGCCTATGTTATTGAGGATTGGGCCTAGGGTGTTAGCGCGTTTGTTGGCCTTCTCGGATTCGGTGAAAAGTTTCTCGTTAAGGCGTTCAAATTCTTCTATGCTTTCTTGTTCATGGCAAAACACCTTCACAACTTTCTGACCAGTCATAATTTCTTCAGCAAAGCCTTCTATGATTCCAGTGTTCTTTTGTTGGGCCCGGAAATTACGCGCGCTTCGTCCTCCGACTCTCTTGGTTACGGTCAACATTGCGAATATTCCTATTAACGTCACCAGCGTCAACCACAACGAGAAATAAAGCATGATTGATAATATCGCTAGCACCGTGATAAAAGCTGTGAGGAGTTGGGGAAAGCCTTGTGAGATCATCTGTCTTAACGAGTCAACGTCATTTGTATAGCGACTCATAATATCCCCGTGAGTTTGAGAGTCAAAGAACTTTAACGGCAACGTTTGCATTTTCGCGAACATTCTTTTACGAAGCTGCAACAAAGTTCCTTGTGTAATCTCTGCCCCGATGAAGCCATTCAAGAACGCGCCTATCAGCGATACAACATAGAACACGCATAGAATCATTAACAGCTTGATAACCTGAACGCTTATAACTCTCCAAGACGAATCAATCCCGGCATTCTCAATCAGAGCGATAATTTTCTGAATAAAGATTGACGGGACTGTGTTGACTGCGGCGCAGAATAATATTAACGAGATCGAAAGCGGTAATTTAACGGGGAACGATGAGAAAATTTCACGTATTAATCTGGGTACATGTTTCATTGATAAACGGCTGTAAACTCCTTTGCAAGATTCCGTGCATATGAGCTATGGCTATTCCATAATTCACAATCGGCACGCCTGCAAGTGTAGCACGTTTGATTCTTGATTGCATTTCCTGTTCGTTGAGCATACAACCGCCTGAGTGCTTCGGAGTCTGGAAATTCTCCGCCCGAAGTGAAGCTAAATTCTGGGGACGCGTTTGTGAAGTTACGAATCCAAGCCGGGATTTTCTCCGTGCCTATATCGCCGCATTGTCTGTGATGTGTACAACCTTCTGAGATTAACACCTTGTCGCCGTCTTTGAGTCTCGCTAATCGTTCAGCACCCTCAACCAAAATTTTCAAGCTACCCTTGTATCTTGCAAACAAAATCGAGAACGACGTAAGCAAAATATTTTCCGGGACTATCTTATTAACTTGGCCAAAAACTTGCGAGTCAGTGATAACGAGTCTAGGGTTGGGAATTAACTTGAGAACATTAGCTAGTTCAGTGTTCTGACATATGAAAGCCGAGCAATGAGCGTCTAATATATCGCGTATAGTTTGCTGTTGCGGAAGTATCAAGCGACCTTTTGGGGCGGCCTTATCAACAGGTACAACGAGAATCACAATATCGCCGGGCGTTAATAAATCAGCTATGAGTCTTTTATCGTTGGTCTTATCCTTAACGAGTGAGGCTAATTTATCCTTCAGGGCGTTGACGTTCTCGCCGGTTAATGCGCTCACATAAAATTTTGCGTCGTCGCGTGAAGTTATCAAATCGGCTTTGTTGTTAGCGATAATATACGGAAGCTTACGTTCACCAAAGAGTTTCAGGAGTTCCGATTCAGCTTGAGTAATCTCGCTAGTAGCATCATGAACCAGTACAGCCACGTCGCATTTTGCCAACACGTTAAGAGCGCGTTTAACCCGTAACTCTCCTAGCGTGCCTTCGTCGTCAAGTCCGGGGGTATCAATGATAACTACAGGGCCAAGCGGTAATAATTCCATAGCTTTACTAACGGGATCAGTAGTCGTGCCCTTCACGTCAGACACGACCGCCAAATCCTGACCAGTTACGGCATTAACGAGGCTTGATTTCCCAGCATTACGTAACCCGAAAAACGCTATGTGAACTCTTTCGCCTGAAGGTGTTGCGTTAAGACTAGAACCTGAAGTCACGTTTGTTGTCATGCTTCATTGCCTCAATGTTTTCGCGCGCAATTTCTCTGACGTTCTCTCGTGGGATTCGCATTAATTCACGTTCGATCATTTCGTAACCAATTCGCTTTGTCTCTGGTGAGGCGTAATCCTCTAAATATTCCGTGAGAGTCATTAACGCATTCGGGTGGCAACAGTTAAGAATCTGCCCTGACTTGCAAAGACTCATAAATCTATCGCCAGTTCTTCCGGCTCTGTAACATGCTGTGCAGAATGATGGAATATGATCTTGTTTCATTAGCCACTGAACAACTTCATCAAGCGTTCTTTGGTCAGATACGTCAAATTGTTCTGTATCATGCGGGCGTTCTTCGGTCGTGTAACCTCCAACTGAAGTTCTTGAGCCTCCGCTAATTTGTGAGATACCTACCTGTAACATCTTGGCCCGGACTCGTTCGTTCTCGCGCGTTGATATAATCATTCCCGTATAAGGCACTGCAACACGAATACACGCAGCTATCTTAGTGAAAATTTCATCAGGTATAGAGTTATTGAAGTCGTCGGGGTTAATATCGTCGGCTGGCTTGACTCTTGGGACGCTGATTGTGTGAGGCCCAACTCCGAAAACTGCTTCTAAGTGTTCAGCGTGCATTAATAATCCTGCAAACTCGTATTTGTATCCTTCAAGCCCGAATAACACACCTAATCCTACGTCATCAATTCCGCCTTGTTGTGCCCTGTCATGAGCTTCTGTGTGATAAGCGTAATCATGTTTAGGCCCTGTTGGGTGGAGGTGTTCATAGCTTTTGCGGTTATAAGTTTCCTGGAACAATATATACGTCCCTATTCCGGCGGCTTTAAGCTTCTGGAAATTCTCAACGGTTGTTGCTGCGATGTTGACGTTTACGCGGCGAATGTCTCCATTCTTGTGATGAACGCTGTAAATTGTGTCAATGCTTTCCAAAATATACTCAATCGGATTATTAACGGGGTCTTCTCCGGCTTCAATAGCGAGTCTCTTGTGTCCCATGTCCTGCAACGCGATTACTTCGGCCCTGATTTCGTCCTGAGTCAATTTCTTTCGCGGGATAGTCTTGTTCTTAGTGTGATAAGGACAATACAAGCAACCGTTAATGCAATAATTCGACAAGTACAACGGCGCAAACAACACTATTCTATTTCCATAGAACGCGAGCTTGATCTCTTCTGCAACGTTGTAGATTTTCTGAATGATTTCGGGGTCTTCACACGCCAACAAAATTGAAGCTTCCCTGTGAGTCAAGCCTGAACATGTGCAACCGTTTCCATTAGCGTTATATTTCGGACGAGCTTTTTCGAGTAATTCGTTGATTAGTGCTTTGTCGTTCTTGTGGGCTTCTGCGTAAATGAGTGTGTCAAGAATTTCATCGTGGTTGATAAAGTCATCAGCCCTCATTGATTTTGGATCATACATAACAATTTTACCCTCCGTTCTTGCAGGTCAGATTGAGTTACATTCTTTCCTGTCAGAAATTTTGGGTAAGATTATAACAGGTTTGACAAAAATTTTGATTGTGTGCTATATTCTCCCGCGTTTAGTGGCCCCGTAGCTCAGTGGATAGAGCGACTGCCTCCTAAGCAGTAGGTCGGGCGTTCAAGTCGCCCCGGGGTCGCCAGCAGGTTACTTAAAGAATTTCGATGTAGGGTGTTTTGATCGAGCAGCGTTTATGGCCTTAATTAGGTTCGTGCGAAGTTCTTCAGGTTTCGTAATTCCCTCAACGTTTCCAGCCGTTAAATGATTTCCAATGTATAACGCTTTGTTCATGACGTGAAGTTCATACGGAGCTAACTCAAGCTGTAAATATTTGTCGAGACTCTCACGTATCTTTGCTATAGCGTCACGAGTTTCCGGCGTCTTGTCTCCTGATAAAACTGTTAGGCCATCAATTGTAAGTTCAATATCTTTCGCATGCTCATTAATATTAGTTCTAAGCAAGCCAAGCGGATATTTGCGTTCAATTGGGATTTTTTTATCATGAAGAACTTTCACGGCGTTCTCGAGTCTTTTGGGCGTGTCAGGGTGATCCATGTATATTCCATAATCGCGTATAGGCTGCTTGTA
>CAJOGG010000208.1 GCA_905234205.1 uncultured Synergistales bacterium
TTGTACAGGTTTCATTGTGGGGTGAAGCTCTGAATGTTGCGGCTTATCATATTCCCAGATAGTCGTTTGTTTGCGGTCGGAGTACCACTGATGCTTGCCTTTCTGCTTTACTCCGTACAAACAAGGTTCATGCTGATAATGATAAGGTAAGCGTCCCATGACTAGCTGATTTTTCTTCCATATGCACGTCTCAAATAGTCTAAAACCAGCGTCTTTAAAAGCCTTCCTAAAATTCAAGCCTTCGCTATCAGAATGAAAAATATACGCGCTTCCGTCATTTGCTAAGTGCTCATACATACATACAAACACGCTCAAGAGAAAATTATAGAAATCACTATCGCACATGCTGTCATTCTGAATCTTACCGGCCTTGCCTTCATAGGCGACGTTATACGGTGGGTCTGTAAGAATCAAATTAGCCTTTGTGCCGTCCATAAGCCTGCGGTAAACTTCGGTCTGCGTAGAGTCTCCGCAAATCAATCTGTGTTTACCCAGCAAATATAAATCTCCAGACTGTGAGAATATCGGTTGCTTTAACTCGTCATCAACGTCAAATTTGTCTTCATGGATTTCATCTTTGAATATATTGTCTAGCTCAATCTCTGTAAATCCCGTCAATGTAATGTCCACATCCGATGACTGAATATCTATCAGCAGAAGTTCTAACTTATCATTATCGAAGCCGCCTGTAATTTTATTAAGTGCAACATTTAAGACTTTCTCTTTGTCTTCTGGAAGATTAACTATAACACAGGGTATTTCCTGGACTCCCTGAGATTTGAGAATTTTTAGCCGTTGATAACCTCCCACTACGCGACCTGTTTTTTCATTCCAAATTATGGGCTCTACGTAGCCGAACTCTTCTATGGATCGTTTTAAATTTTCATATTCGGGGTCTCCTGGCTTTAAATCTTTGCGTGGATTATATTCAGCAGGGACTAATTTATCTATATTAATATTTTCTAAAGTCAACATTCTTTAACCATTGTCTCCAAATTTCTAATGCTATATGTGCCATCATGTTAGGCGGGACACTCATACCACAAACGTATGAAACCTTATTCCCGCAAAAATCATAATCTTGTGGAAATGTCTGGGTATTAATGAAATCTTCATTGCTAAAGCGCTTTCGATCATAAAGCCTGAACTTTGCCGCATGCGAATCATTACACGGACACACTTCATTATCTTTGACAATTTTCTGCGAAAAGCCCCAGCCGGTTGACGTTAGCCGACTAAAATTCTTATCCGTTTCCTTCGCTTCCATGACTAATTTATCCTGCACACTATGCCCTTCAATTCCGTGAGCACTTCTGACGCTCCCGAAATAAATAGGTGGATAATTAAATTCTAACTTGAGCTTTGAATAGCCTTGATTATTCGCAATAAAGAATACTCTGTTTCGAATTTGTGGCACTTCCATACTTGCAGCATTCAATCGGAAAATTTGCACTTGGTAATTCGCTTCATGGAACCCTTGAATAATTTCATGAACGTAGCCTTTAGCTTTGCCATCTAACAGACCAACAACATTTTCTGCCACAACAATTTTAGGTCGCAACTTTCTTACCGTCTCAATGAACACAAAGAATAAATCATCAAGGCGTTGAGCTTTCTGACCTTCACGAAATTTCTTGACAACTCCCCACCCTTTCTCACGCTGTCCTAAAGTTGAGAACGTAGAACACGGCGGCGAACCATCAAGAATATCTAAGTTATATAGTTCGTCGGGTAAATCATTGAGCTTATTAAAGTCGCGCAAATCCATGTTGAAATTATATTTTGGGTGGTGGTTCTTCACGTACATAGCATTGATAGATTTATCGATCTCAACGTTACCGATTACGTCAAAGCCTGCACGCCTATAGCCCATAGTTGAGCCGCCACCACATGAGAATGTACTGAAGACTCTTACAGGCTTGTCAATTAATAATTCATGAAGGGACCATCTAAAATTTAAAGCCACATCGCGGGCATTCATGCTCGAAGTTGTCAAAGTCATCTATGTCAATTTCTTCGTTCTTAATTTTCTTCTCTTCTGGAATATCTATCTTGAAACCGAAATCGGCCATATCAAAATTTAAGTCGCCAATCTCAATTTCTAATTTTTCGAAGTCCCACGTTGTCAGCTCAGCAATTTTATTATCCACAAGTCTAAACGCTTTCACTTGCTCTGGTGTCAGGTCATCAGCAATAATACAAGGCACCTCAGATAATCCTAACTTTTGAGCAGCTAGTACCCGAGTATGCCCTGCAATTATCACGTTATCAATATCAACCACGATTGGGACCTTGAAGCCAAATTCCCTAATACTGTTCATCAAAGCTATAATTGCTTTATCGTTTATGTGGCGTGGGTTATTCTCATAAAATTTCAATTCGTCTATTTTGATAGTTTTCACGAGGCAGGAAGCCTCCTTCACTCAATGTGTTTTTGCAACCATTCACTTGCTTGATATAGCCAGCTCACAAAGAACTCTTCACCATAAACCTGCACTGCCTCTTCATCAGTTAGAGCAAATCTTCCTGAAGGATCATGCCAAGGATCATTAATGGACTGACCAAATTCTTCACGCACCAGAGAGACCAAATAAATTCCAGTCTCAAATTGAAAACTTGCCAAAGCCTTAATCTTATATTTCACTGTTATTTCCTCCCTTATTGTGTGTTGTGCCACATGTTCACTCTTAAGACTCCATTAGTCAACGCGTGATGTCTGCTGTATTTATTCAGCTTAATTGCTAATCACTTTGTGAAAATCCACGGTAACATGCTTCACAACAAATTAACAAGGAGGAGTTCAGTAATGAAAAGCATTTTAGCCAATTTCACTACTTATGTACCAGAGAAGTCACGAGGTCAGATTTTTGTTTCAGCCACGAAGTATGGTCTCCTATTCTCTTCAGCCACAGTCAAGATTCTTAAACAACCTGCCACAGTTTCTGTGTACTTCAACAATAACACAAAGCAAATGGCTCTCAAAGCTGATGGAGAAATTAAATTTTTCTCAGGTAAGAGCAAGTATGTAAGAAACACAAGCAAGAGACTCAAGAGAGTGTTTGAGGCAATAGCAGGTGAAGCAAGCAAGAAATTTCCTGGAAAATATTTTGAAGATGAGCAAGTTGTCATCTTTTGATTTAAAGTGAAGCAGCCTTCAGCCTTTGAGGCTGCCTCGTAATTTTTGCATGGTATAAGGATAACACGGCTTTCTAAGAATTTCCGCCAAAATTCCGCCACAAAACCGCCAAAATTCCGCCATCAAACCGCCATATAATCAATGGTAAGAAATACAAGTTCTCGACGTTTGCGTGAAAATGTTCTATCTGCAATGTTTAACGCGCTTGTGATAGCAAATGGTGTATTTCGCCCGAAGTACATCAACTTTAGAATCTGCAATAGAATTTTATTGTCTGAGCCTTCAAGATTTTCTGGCGCGTTCAGGTCTTCCATTAATTTTGTGATCGGCTTGGTGTAACGCTCTAATATTTGAATCCGCCGCTCAATACCTTCAATTTTAATCAGCCGCGCTTCTTCCGGATTCTTAGGCTCGCCACCAAAACCGAATGTCAGTTGATAATTCTGTGCGTGAACATCTGTATCAGTTTGGGCCACTCGCAAATCTTCACGAAGAATATTTAATGCTGCAATATTTCGCTTGTACTCATATAAACATTTTTCTGCATATCTGAATTTGTCTTTTTGCTGCACGTTATCACCTTCCATTGTTGATTTCTTGTTGCCAACCCTGACGGTAAATTATTCTCTCGTTTATCATTTCCTAGATAAGGCCCGAGCTTCACAAAATCTATACGCCTGCTGATATAATCTTCGTATTCACATGGGATTTCATCATAACCAGTAAACAACACGGACTGTAATTTACAGCCGCAACCTTGCTCTACCAAATCATGAATTAATTCAAGTTCTCTCACATCTTGGTCAAGCGGCTCACCGCCTAACACGCAATAGAAAAATTCTGGAGCGATTCGAGAAATATTTCTAAATCTCTTCTTTATATAACTCTCTACATTATTAATATCTCCGCCACGCTCAAAACTCCACAGCGAAGGATTCTGACAATCTGGACAAGGATTTCCCTGTATAGCTCTCTTGCAACCGGAGAACACTGCCACGAAACCCACATATAACTTATCTTCACGAAAAGGAAGCGGGAAGTTAATCCCGCCGTAATCAATTGTTATTCTGCTAAACATAAATCTAGCTGAGTGCGCTTCTCTTCCAAACGTGCTGAACTCCATGTTGAAAGCGGAGTCACAAAGCCTACCACGCGTGTGTACTTTTCCAAATCTTCACTCCCACATTTCGGGCAATGCTTTACATCTGAAGAATGAGAGATCGTCCCGCAGTTCTTGCAGCATGAATACATGTAATTCACAGCGAAATACACATTTTCAGTTTTTGCCGCGTAATCAATCAGAGCCGCCATAGATTTCTCGTTGAGTTCATTGCCAGACGTTATATGAACAATCGCCCCGCCTGACATAGCACTATCCAAAGCTCCTGAAGTCTCAAGGCGCGTGAAAATGTCACAATCATAAGAGAGCGGCAGCCACTGGTTAGAGAGCAACTTGTAATTATGTCGCCCAAGTAACCTATCAATAGCAGCAAGTTTTACAGCCGCATTCTCAGCCGGTACCTGTTCAAGATTGTAAATTGTGTTGGTACTCTCATCAGAGGCCGCTTTGTTGCCTTCATTCAGAACGTCCAATACATCAACGTAGTAGCCTAAACTTTCTTCAGCCCTCGAATCCTTGAAGCAGCCTAACAGCTCTAACGCCTCATAAGCTCCGACGATTCCCAC
>CAJOGG010000209.1:0-3118 GCA_905234205.1 uncultured Synergistales bacterium
GACGAAATAGTAACAATTAATACTTTGACACTGATACTTGATAAGCATTTTGCTGAAACAAAAGAGCAATTAGCACTTACGAGACAAGAAAATGCAGAATTTAGGGTACAGATTCAAAGTGCTCTGAACAATTTCAAGGACGAAATTAGGACTGACCTTAGTAAAATCCATTCCGAAATCGGTGTGTTACAACGCGACGTTGAAGGACTTAAACATGATGTGATTGGCTTGTATCATTGGGATTATTGGTTACTCTCAATCATTCTTATAGTTTTCGTCATGCCGCAATTCATTACAGGAGTTCAGTCGTTGTTTAAGGCCATTGCTGATGGAATTGGAACTTTAAGGTCAGCCTTCAAGGGTAAGAATTAATTTTGGGTATAAATTTAGGGGTTAGGACTTGATTTTTCCCACCACCCCCTTTATACTTTCGTAAAAAATTTAAATAAACAGTGAGGTCATTGTAATGCAGGAACGAGAAATTTTCAAGGCAGTTCAAGAAAGATACAACATAAAAGACGTAGCAGAGGAATTAGGAATAAGATTTACACGCAAGGATCGTGCATGGTCAATCGCTAATAACGGAGCCGGGGAGTACGCTTTCGCAATCTATCCGCAGAGCAATACTTGGTACGACTTCATGCTTCAACAGGGCGGAGACATTACTGATCTTGTAACAGTCATGAAGTACAATGGCGACAAGAAGGCAGCATTAAAATATTTAATGCCAGACTGGAACGAAGGCAAGATTCACGATCAGCTCAGCAAGCTCGACGAGTTTATGAATAGCAACAAATATTTCAATGAACAACTCTTTCAACGACAGGGCGAAGGCGGCGCTTGGAGCAATGTATTCAAATATTTACACGCTAGAGGCATTACCGACGAGACTATCAAAGCTCTCCAAATTTGTCTGGACTTCAGCAACGGTACACCCAGAATCAGATTCCCATATTGGAATCGTACTGGAAACAGAATTTTATATTACACAACAAGGCGTTACGACATGAATGGAAATGGTGAAAATGAGAAACAACCCAAATACATGAAGGCTTCATTGGATTATCATCCGTATCTTGATAACGCTATCCTTGGTCTTAACACCTTGGATCGCAAGGACAAGGACGGCAACAGACGTGACTATTTAATCATCACTGAGGGCATGTTCGACTGGCTCAATTGCTATCAGCAGGGCTATAGCGTTATATCACCCAACAGTTGTGATTTCGGCAAATTATGGCCCAAAGCTATTGAGGCTATCAGAGATTTCAAGTATGTTATATTAGCGTTTGATAATGACGACGCTGGCAGGGACGCTACTTACAAAGCAGCAAGAGAACTCCTGAAGGCTAAAATTCCGTTCAAGGTTGCTACATTACTCACCAAGGACGTAGCAGAGTTTTGCGAGAATGGCGGCAAGATTGAGAGTATTGTTAATTCAGCTCGTGACGGAAAGAAATGGTTTATAGAGTACATTAGGCCACAAAAACCATTCGAAGAACTCACTGTAGGCGAGCGCGAGAAGGCAATGAGTAAATGCAAGGAGTTTATCCAGCAAATTTGTCCGCACACTGACAGCGTAGACACCCACGAAATTATCATGACATTAAGACAGTCGTTCCCGAAGGAATGGCTCTCAGAATTATTCAAAATTGCCAAGAAAGGACTGACCGAGGAAGAAGTCTGCAACATCGTCATGCATGAATACTGCTTACTATTCAACGAGAAGACAGGCTTCTACGAATATAACAATGGCACATGGCAACGCACTGACAATACAACTGTTGAAGGTTACATCAAGAATGTTTATGGGCGACATGCTACAGGCGGTAAATTAGCTTCAACTATTAGAGTTCTCAAGGCCACCGAAGGCATCAACAGTCAAATTCCTTTGACAACATTGAATACACAGCCTTGCATTGCTTTCTCCAATGGGACTCTTCACATCGATCTGAAAACTGGAAATGTCACATTCACCGACCATAATAAATTGGACTACGTTACCGCAAAAATGGCGTATGAATATGACCCCAAGGCAGATTGTGTAAATTGGAAGAAATTTATCAACGATGTCACTAATGGAAATTTAGGCGTACAGAAACTGTTGCAGGAATTTCCAGGTTATGGAATGATACCTACTTATCAGTATCATCATGCACTCATGCTTAAGGGGGGCGGCTCCAATGGTAAGAGTGTATACACTAACATAATCAGTGCCTTATTCGGCGGAACTGACAAAGGCTATGTCTCCGTAATTGAACCTTCGAGATTTAGCAAGGATTTCAGGCTCATGCCACTCAAAAATTCGTGGATAAATATTTCGTCTGAAACAGAGAGTGATTTACGCGGGGCTGAAGGCGTCTTCAAGAAAATAACATCAGGCGATGTCATCGAGGATAGTTACAAGCACAAAGACCCAATTGCGTTCAAAACTAGGACAAAGCTTATCATGTGCTGCAACAATCTCCCTAGCGTTAATGACACGTCTGAAGGCTTCATGAGACGTTGGTTATTCGTGAATTTCCCTATGCACTATGTTGACGCAGATAAAGTGAAGCCCAATTGCAACGACAGACCGAAAGACCCCGATCTTGAGAGGAAACTTATGCAGGAATTACCAGGCATATTCAACTGGATACTCGAAGGATTACAGAGACTTCTCAAGCAGAATCAGTTTACTCATACTGATGAGCAGGACGCACTGAAATACGAATTTCTGAAAGTTAATAATCCACTCGTAACTTTCTTCGAGGATAAACGCTTCCTTCTCTACGATAAGAATTTCGGCAAAACGATTGAGCGAGGAACATTATTCGCAATGTATAAGGAATGGGCCGATAAACACGCGGTCATGCCATTGTCAGCTAACAGGTTTTACAGCAACTTCAGTTCAACATTAATGCAAATTGGAATTGAGCATGAAATCTGTGGTTTGGTCTGGAAATTCAAGGACGTGGAGAGCCAAGTTACAGAAGAAATAAGTAAAGCGCTTGAAACTCTTGATGAGCAGCCAGAGAAGTCAAAGCCTGAAGAGACTGTTGAGCCCGAACAAACTTCAGAGTACACAAAGCAAGATTTTGAAGACATGCAGCAAGAAATCGCGGAGGCATACGAACAA
>CAJOGG010000209.1:3131-4763 GCA_905234205.1 uncultured Synergistales bacterium
ATCTGGAAGACCCAGAAGAAGAAATGAAACGAATGGACGAGGGGGACGAAATAGACTACTGGGAAGAAAACGACGAAGACGACGAAGAATAAATTCGGTAATTCGGTAATCCAATAATTCAGTAATTTCTGAAGCTTAGTTTATTGTTGCCTTAAACCATAAACCAGTCGATTTCGACGGGTTTAAAATTATTACTGTCCTGACTACCATTATGTTCTTATCAAAATTTCATTATTTTGATAACGTTGAGTTAGTATGTATCAAAATCTCCTGAATTTGACACGACAAAAGCCCTAATAAACCCTTTATCAATTCAAGACTAAGTCATTACAGTTACTGTGAGATCAAAACTAAAATTTTCTTTGAGCTGAAATATTTTGTAGAAAATTACTTAGAAAATTTATACGTAAAAATTTACAAAAATTTTCAATTCAAGAATAATTTTGACTGAGATGTATCGAAGCTAAAGAAATGAAGGCGGACCGTCTTCACGCAGTTAAGTCGTTTAATAAGTCAGTATTTGGTTAGACGATTTTCTCAGCTGCTTGTTTATATGGATTTTCTTGAGAAGTGTTTTGATTTCGTCGTCGTGTTTGTACATTAACGATAAAGTTTGCTTCGTTATGGTGTAAAACGCATTTCGTTTCTTTAAGTACCAGTCATTTGAATGAATTCCACCCACAAGGTAAGAATTAGGGTCAGCGATATTAACTTGTTCAATGTACTTTTTATGTAATAGCAGCATTACGTCAATTCTGTCTATGGGTATGTATGCGATCTTGGCAGGGTTATAATAAATGAGCTTGATTATGGCAAGTTCAGCGCGAGAAAGCGTCTTGATGTTGTCAAGAGCTGTTTGTTCTTGCTCTAGTTGTGTCTTATATGCAATGCGAAATCGTCTTTTCTGGTCAATATAATTTATACCTTGAAACGCTAATTTATTTATGGTACAGATTGTGATAATTAAGAGTCCCCACTTAATGAGTTCGTTAAATGATGTATTCATAATATAAAGTTTATCACAAATGAACGTACAAATTAATGAGATACCAGAAAAAACTATAAATTTCCATGACGAAATAATGTTGAAGTGTTCAACAACAAATTCTAGTATTTCTTTGAGTTGTTGCATGACTTCTTCTCTTTGACGTGGCCTGTGATGTATTCAGTATATTCTTTTTGCAGCGCTTGCAATTCTTCTTCGTTGAGCGACACGCCTGCGAATGTAGCCGCAATTTCAGGTATGAATCCCTGTGCAATAAGTTGTTTCATAATCGAATATCTCTCTTGTTCAACTTGATTCATGATTAGTTCTCCTTCCTAAATTTTTGGTGTCTAGGTTACGCAAGTTAGTTTTGCTTCCTTAGAAGAAAAGATAGTTTAAGAGCAGTCTGTTGTGTTTTTATAATTGTGTTGATTTTAACTTTGTGTTAATGAGTCTCTCCACGTCTTCGAGAGTGATTGACGACTTGCGGGCTTTTCTAGTTTCTTCGCGCCATTTGAAGAACTCTTTAGCAGCGGGAAATCCAGCAAGTAGTCCTAAAATCACGAGTCCAAGATAAATATCTTGACGTAGGTCGTTAATGCGTCCGTCAAGATTCTTGTAATTGCCATCGGTACGTTCAGATAATA
>CAJOGG010000210.1 GCA_905234205.1 uncultured Synergistales bacterium
CAAGATTGGGAGTCACAGGAGTACGCAGCAAAATCACAACCGACTTAGACTCGATCATTAAGACCATACGCAAGCATACAGACATTCCCTGCGCTATAGGTTTTGGGATCTCAACGCCTGAACAAGCTCGAGCAATGTCAAAAATTTCTGATGGCGTTATAGTTGGGTCGGCTATCATAAAGCTACTGGAAGCTCACGGAGTCAAAGCGCCTGAACTAGTTGGAAGTTATGTGCGGAAAATGAAGGAGAGTATAATTTAAGGCTCAAAATACTATTTCACGAAAGGATTTATTAATGAAATTAGAATTAGAGCGTCAAAGCTTTTTGAAGGCTTGGCAGATTGCTGAAAGAGTTGCACAGACAAAAACGCCTAAAGATGCAATAGGTGGAATCTTAGTTACAGCTTCAGACTTTGAAATAACACTCGAGGCCACGGACTTGAAGACTTCAGTTAAGTGTAAAGCTGTGGGGGCAAATGTTTTAGAGCCTGGTTCAGCCGTTATACCTGCATCAATTTTCGGAAGTATGTTGAAGAAAGCTCCATCAGAAGATTTAGTGTTGGAAGTTAATTCATCGCGAGGCATTCTTAAAGCCGGACGAAATAAGACTCGTTTTGCAGTTATCCCAACTGAGGAATTTCCACAGCTCCCTGAAAGTGAAAACGCTGAAGAAATTTGTACGTTGTTGGCGGACGATCTTTCACGAATAATAGCAGAAGGCACTGTAGCAGCTTCACAACCTCAAGACTTTCCGCGCTATATGGGTACATGTCTACTTAAAACCGAAGAAGGGTATCTACGTGCGGTAGCTACTGATGGTAAACGGCTATCGATCTCAAAAGTTATCTGCACAAACGTAGCCAAAGAGCAAGAAGCTTTGATTACCGCCTCTGCACTAAAGGATCTCGGTAAAACTCTAACGACAAGTTATTCAGAGAAGGACGTAAAAATTTTAGCTGACTCTTCAACAGCATGGTTTAAGCTCGATGACGTTGAGTTCTCGATAAGAAAAGTTGATGCTTCCTTCCCGACTTATATGCGAATACTAAACAAGGAAGTTTATTTAACGTTAAGAGTAAACACAGGTGAATTGGTTTCTCTGCTTGAAAGAATAGATATTATTGCTCGCACAAATCCCGCGCATATTATGGCAATGTCTGTAACGTCTGGCAGTGGTGAGGTAAGAGTAACTGCGCGCTCGCCCGAACATGGAACAGTTGCAGAAGTGCTTTACGCTAATGTTGATCAAGGATATTTACAGGTTGGTTATAACCTTACGTTCTTCATTGACGGTTTGAAAGCTATAGGCCCAGGCGAAGCTCGTATAGAGTTCAGTAGCGAAGAAGGACAAACCAGAATGTACCGTGGGGATAGCGATGAGTTTCTTTATATGTTAATGCCTGCAAGATTAAGTTCTCAAGACAGACTCACGGAAGAAGAGATCGTTGACTTTTCTAATCGCACTGAAGAGCCACAGCCATTACCCGAACCAGCTCCTGAAGAAAATCATGAAGAGCTTCACGACGAGAATAATAATCAGGAACAACAAGAACAAAACACAGACGCGCCATTTTGAGATTTAACTATAGCATAGTAAGAAATTTTAGAAATTTCAGCGGCCCGGAACTCAAAGTAAAATGGGATCCGGGTATTAATTTGATTCTTGGCCCAAACGGTAGCGGCAAAACTAACTTACTTGAATCCCTAAGCATTATGACAGGCTGGGGAGCTTTCTCGAAAACTGTTAATCTAATTTCATGGAACAGTGATAACTTTCGCGGCTTTGTCGGAGGAGAATTGAGCGGGGAGGAAAATTTAACTGTGAGTGCGAATATCTCGTCAAAGATCTCATTGAGGCTCAACGATAAAGCAATTTCATTCACGGATTTACGATTAGCGATTCCCTCTGTGATATTCATGACTGGGGCTGTAAGTCTCATTGACGGTTCTCCTAGCGCAAGAAGACTTTTCATTGATAGATTATGCTCGTTACTTGTGCCTCCATACGCTAAGAGATTAGCCGAATTTAAGTACATACTGCGAACTCGTATAGCTTTGCTCAAACAAGGTAAATCAATCGACCGGACTACAATTCCATATTGCAAGCTTGGCGGCTGGATAATGGATACACGGCGAAACATCACGGAGCAGTTGAAAGCGATAATGCCGCAGAATAAATTCACGTTAAACTTTTTGCCAGCACTTGAGATTTCAGGCGAGGAATATTTACAGAGAACTTTACGCGAGAATTTCATCAGGGAGCGTCACGCAGCACGACCAATCAACGGGCCAAGCTATGATGAATTATTGATAACGTTATGCGAAAATAACAAGCTAGCGTCAGAAGCATTAAGCAGAGGCCAGAAACGCAGGCTTATACTTTACATGATAATCATGGCGGGCAAATTAATCGAACACAAGCTGAAACGTAAGCCCGTGTTATTATTTGATGACTTGACCGCAGAATTAGACTCAGAAGGTCGGGAATTTACTTACAAGCAATTAGTAAAGACAGGTTGGCAAGTTTTCATCACAGCTCCAGAAAAACCATTTATTACAAGAAAGAAATTTGGGGGGATAGATTTTAGTGTTTTATGATAGATATGACGTTATCGTAATTGGCGGAGGGCATGCCGGTTGTGAAGCTGCTCTTGCAAGTGCGCGCGTTGGCTGTAAAACTTTGATGTTGAATCTCAGCGTCGATAACACTGCCTTAATGCCTTGTAATCCTTCAATAGGTGGCCCGGCTAAAGGTCATTTAGTTCGTGAAGTCAGTGCGTTAGGGGGCGAACAAGCTCGTGCTGCTGATGCGTCTACGTTGATGATTCGTTGGCTCAATACTTCAAAGGGAGCTGCGGTCAGGGCGTTACGTGCTCAATGTGATCCGGGCTTATATAGTCTTTATTATCGCAAGTTGCTAACGACGCAGGAAAATCTTGACGTGAATCAGGACGAGGCTATAGAGATTCTCACGGACGACAACAAAATCACAGGCATTATTACGCGACATGGAGCTAAATACGAAACTCAAGCGTTAGTTCTTTGCGGGGGAGTCTATCTTGACTTCAAGTCCGGGCCTATGGGTCAAAATAATTCTGAATCATTGCCTCATTCACTAGAAGCACTAGGAATCAAGACAGGCGTAATGCGAACAGATACAACCCCGCGCCTTAATATTCACACGATAGATTTATCACAAGCTCGTCCGCAACTATCTGAACAAGAACCGCTATGCTTTGACCTATGGGGAAAAGGGAAAGTATACGGTCAGAATTATGCTTGCTGGTTCAGCCGTACAACAGAAAAAACTTACGAGATACTCGCAAATAATATCAAACGTTCACCGCTCGTTACTGGTGATGTAAAAGCTAATGGCCCTCGTTATTGTCCGTCGATTGAGGATAAATTTCTGCGTTTCCCTGATCACATAACTCACCCTATAGTCTTTGAGCCTGTCTCGCTCAACACTAATGAAGTTTACGTGCAAAATTTTTCTACTAGCTTGCCTTATGATGTTCAAGTTGAAATGGTGCATTCGTTGCCTGGTTGTGAGAACGCAAAAATCATTAAGCCCGGTTATGGAATTGAATATATTTATTTATTGCCCGATCAGTTAAAGCGAACTCTTGAGAATAAAAACGTTCATGGCTTCTTTTGTGCCGGCCAAGTAAACGGAACTTCAGGCTATGAGGAGGCAGGAGCTCAAGGTTTGTTAGCAGGAATTAACGCAGCCTTATACGTGAAGGATCAGGAGCCATTAATCTTGGGACGCGATAAAGGTTATTTGGGAGTGTTGGTTGACGACTTGACTACTAAAAGCACTGACGAGCCTTATAGAATGCTTACAGGACGTTGCGAGCATAGATTATTATTGCGGTGGGATAACGTTGCTCATAGACTTTCACATCATGGACGAAAAGCAGGCCTGATTAATGACGAGCATTGGGAGTTTCTTGAACAAAGATTCGCCAACGAGGACGAGGAACTCTCACGACTCAAAACCACAAAAATTTCTCCTTCACCAGAAATTACAGAGCTATGCAACGAATACGAAGCAGAAGTCTTAGCTGACACAATGACCTTGGCCGAGTTCATTAAGCATAAAGGCGTTAGATACGAGTTAATCGCAAAAATTTCGCCGTCGCAGAAAACTTTATCCTCTGAAGAGATTGCTCACGTTGAGACAGAGTTACGTTACACAGGCTATCTTGAACGAGAATTTCGAGTCGTTGAGCGCATGAAGAATCTTGACAACGCTAAAATACCAGAAGGCTTTGACTATGATTCAGTTAAGGGACTCCGTGCAGAGTGCTTACAAAAGTTGAAACACTTCAAGCCGGAATCGCTTGGGCAGGCTTTGAGAATCTCCGGCGTAACTCCAACAGACGTACAATTGATTTCAGTTATTATGGCAAGAAATGAACGACGAAAAAATTAGCTTTGACCTCACGAAATTATTTCCCGAAGCTGCAAGACGCGTTGAAATCCTCAATGACCTACAGAAAAATTGGGCAAAAGTGGTCGGGCTTGCTCTTGTTCGTCATAGCTGGCCGTATAATCTTGGCATTAATGAAATTTCGGTTACCGTTGATTCTGACAGAATGGTTGGAATGATTAAGGGCATAAAGGGAAATATTTTGCGCGCGCTGCAATCTCGTTATGGTTATGAGTCTAAGGGCGAGTTTGTCCTGAAAGTTACACAAGGCAATCCATACACAAAGCCTGACACAAGGCCCAAGACAATCAAGCGAATGAGAAACGTAACTGTTGATGAAGAACACGTGAAGGAATTAATGAGTGACGCGCCCGAAGATTTGCCAGAGGATATTAATTACGCAATATCACACTTACAAGCCTTAATGGAAAAGCTAGTTTGATATAATCGTAACTATAAATCCCGGAGGTGAATCAAAGTGAAGAAAATAGCGTTTGTCGGAGTAGGAAGAATGGGCAAACCTATGGTCAAGAATCTAGTTAAACTTGGCTTTGAAGTTCATGTATACGCGCGTCAGATTATGAAAGTTTACGATGTGATTAGCAACGGTGCTCATTATCATAGCTCTATTAGTGACTGTGTAAAAGACTGTACAACCATCATAACCATGTTAGGCATTCCTAAAGACGTTGAGGAAGTATATTTTGCTACAGGAGGAGTGCTTGACAGTGCCCCAGAAGGTTCTTACGTTATAGATATGACGACTACGAGTCCTTCACTTGCGAAAATGATTTACGACTCCGGGACGAAAAAGGGCCTCAAAGTTCTCGATGCACCTGTTAGTGGCGGAGTTGTAGGCGCAAAAAATGCCAAGCTCTCTATCATGGTTGGAGGTCGTGAAGAGGATTACAAAGCTTGCTTGCCTTTATTCCGAGCAATGGGCACAAATATTAATTACATGGGCGAAGCTGGCATGGGACAACATACTAAACTAGCTAATCAATTATTATCGCTGGAACTATTTCAGGAGTC
>CAJOGG010000211.1 GCA_905234205.1 uncultured Synergistales bacterium
GAGAACTTGCACAAAAACTTTCTACTTCGCCTCGTGCAATAGGTGGAGCAGTTGCACATAATAATATCTCAATCATTGTCCCTTGTCATAGAGTTGTTGGAGCAAACGGAGATTTAACGGGCTATGCTGGAGGAATTGACAGGAAGCAAAAACTTTTAGCTCTGGAGAAAGCTTTATGAAGTACTTATTCTTTGACATCGACAACACGTTGATTAGCCACGTTAATCAGCCTCATGTGCCCAACGAAACACGAATAGCCATTAACAAATTACGAGAGGCCGGACATGTTCCTGCAATAGCTACTGGTCGAGCGTATTTTCTCGCTAAACTCGCAGCCGATGAATTTGGCATCGATACACTTGTTTGTTCGGGCGGAGCAGAATTGATTGTTAAAGGGGAATTGATTCAACGATTGTATTTTCCTGATGAGCATATAAGCAAATTTCTTGACGTAGCTAAAAACTTTCCTGAACTCACAGCCACCGTGGACGAGAAATATTTATACACTAATGAAAGCTCCGGGGCATTCGCTAAATACTTCAATAATCAAGCCGGATATAATTGTGTGAGACCATTACAAATGAAACGTGCCTTAATGTGCTACATCATGATACCACCGAAAAATTTAACGCCTCAACATGGAATCTTTTACGCTCCTCCTGAAGGTGTCAAACTTGAATTAATGAATCATTTCACCGAGGCAAGGCATGAGAATACTTCAAAATGGCGAGGTATAGAGCAGTTAATCAACTTCACTCACGCAAATATTGACGACGTTATAACTTTCGGGGACGGCCCTAATGATATTGACATGATCAAAAATGCGCGGGTTGGTGTGGCTGTTGCTAGGTCATCAGAGAAAGTGAAAGCGGCGGCTAATCTCGTGTGTGATGATATTGACGAAGGAGGCATATTGAAAGCCTGCTATGAGCTTGGATTAATCGAAAGCGTATAATAAAACTCCGCAGGAACCGTGTAGAGAGTGTTCTGACCCGTCCCTTATAAGACTTTGAAGTCTGTGGCTGTTGCCTAGATGGAAGCGAGTGTTGGCTCAGAACTTAATCACTATCACGCGAACCCGCAGATGTTGATACAATTATATCAGCTTTTGAAAATTTTGATGAAAGGTTTTTGTGGTGAATGACGAAAATTTATAAACGCGCTTTATTAATTCTCCTCACACTTCTACTAAGTGCAAGCAATTCACAAGCCATAACCAAAGCTCAATTTCTTGGCCGCCTCCTTGAAGCACGTGGTATAGACTGGAGCGAATCCCCGGAATTTCAAGCAGGCAACCCCGCAGCTTTTATCTTACGTACAGGCTACGTGACTGACACAGTAACTAATCTAACAGCTAAAGTAACTAGGCGTGAAGCTCTTCGCTGGTGCATTGAAAGTTTAGGTTTGAGCTTTGAGGCAAATTTACTGGCTGATTATCCTAGCGGCTTTGAGGACGTTCAAAAATTTTCGGCGTTTGAGAAAGGCTGCCTTGTCGTTGCTACGAACATGATCCCGGCAATATTCAGTAAAGATAGTAAATTTCGTGGGGCAAGTGCATTAAGCGATAAAGAGTTTCAAGTCATCATGGAACGCGTTATGAATGCCAGCAGAAATTTGAAGCTCGATATGGTGCGTAATCCTATTGCGGGCTTGAGAGTCTTTATTCATCGTGAAGGAGTTCCGACTGGTATTCCTGGGTGGCGGGTTTATCTTGATGGCATAAGAACAAAGCCAGCGGCAGATGTCTTCGGCGATAAAATTATCACATCACAACTCCTCCTGATGGATTATATGGAGTCAGGACAGCTAAGCTTGAAAATTATGATCAAGTTAGAAGGCTTGAAGTTATAGCAAAAGCTAGGGGGTTGACTCTCTATACCTTTCCGGTAATGACTAACACAAATACGCATATTCTTCCAAGATTTTGGGTTACATTGCGAATAGATCCATCATACTGGAAAATTCGTCCTTTAGCATCAAGAAATGGTCCAAAAGAGTTATCAACGTTGATGCAAATCTGCGACACTCATCAATCAAAAGCTGCAATAAACGCTGGTTTCTTCGCCGTGATTAACACAACCAAGGGCTATCCTATAGGTGCCCTCAAGGTAAACGGAAATGTCATAAACCAACCATATGAGGGACGAGGCTGCTTAGCCTGGAACGATAATGACGAGGCTGTATTTTCTGTCGCGTCTGAAGAGTTAAATTACTGGTACGACATGAGCAATATTATTCAAGCCGGACCATTATTGATTAACGAAGGTATACCATCGAACATTGACGAAGGATTCAATAACTCGTTTCTATCTGCAAGACACCCGAGGAGCGTGGTAGGGTTGACTCAAAATGGCGAATGGATATTCATGATAGTTGACGGACGCAACGGAATGCACTCCTCAGGGGCAACTATTTCAGAACTTACAGAAATTTTACGTTCACAAAAAATCCCATACGCTCTCAATCTTGACGGAGGAGGTTCAACAGA
Organism: uncultured Synergistales bacterium; assembly: GCA_905234205.1. GTDB lineage: Bacteria > Synergistota > Synergistia > Synergistales > Aminobacteriaceae > JAFUXM01. The sequence continues at coordinate 2,489 of CAJOGG010000211.1, forward strand.
AATCATAATCGACGGTAGAATTTATAACTCGCCTTCAGACGTTCACGAGCGAAGAATAAGTTATGCATTAGGTGTTGTACCTGTTGAATAAGGAAAATTTTGTGTGTTACAATTACAAAGATTAAATCACAATGAAAGGTTGTGCAAAATAATGAAGAAATTTGTATTATGCGCTTTACTTGTTGCTATGGTTGTGGCTTTTGGTTCGCCTGTTATGGCTTGGGACGCTGCAAAAGACGGAGATTTGAAGAGAGACGCTAACAACATGCAGTGGTATTTGGTTAGTTTTGGCAAGGACGCTACGACGGGAGTTCCTTATGCTATCACAAGAAAATATTACACGAATACTACGATCAAGAACGAGACTATCGAGCTTTTAATGTCAAAGTTCGGGATCTCTCCTGAAGTTGCCGGAAGCCTTTATTTCACTGAATATGGCTACGAATACACTGAAGACGGAAAACAGTTTGCCCTTACCTATCTTCGTCATCATGACATGTTAGGCCATGAGATTCACGGGACTGTTTACGGAACGGACGCTAATCCAAAAGAATTTGCAGCAATCCCCGCAGGATCAGCACCAGCAAAAGCCGCAGCATTCATCTTTGGAAAGTCAAAAGCAGCTACAACCACTAAAGCGACAACAAATAACACCGTGCCCGCTAAGAGAGTTGTGCGCGCTAAGAAAAAATAGTTATACGGAATAAGAATTTGAGGCTCCTGAATAATTTCGGGAGTCTCTTTTTTTGTACTTATCTTACTTTTCTGTACGTTCCGTCTACGTTGTAAATGTATGTCTCGGATTTCTTTGCTGAAGGATTCACTATGCCTAAGTCTTGGCCGTTTAAGATTACCTGTGCCGCAGTTGGACGACCTATTACTACTCGTGCAGGAGCTGTTAAATCCCAACGCATAACTTCACCACGTCTCAAAGTTCTCCTGAAAGTAGGCTGTGCATTACCAAAAGCTACGCTCAACCAAACGTCATTAACCGCGTGAATCTCAAGATAGGGCGAAACTTCTTCTTCCGGTTCGGATTCGTCGTTGGCTTCTTCATCAGCTGAAACATTTTCGTCTAAATCGCCCGATACAGACTCAATAATCACATCTTCGGACGCAACTTCAATTGTTAGGCCGCCATTATTGCCTGTAAAGCTAAATAGCTTGAGATTCTTTAGATCGAGTCCGCCGTAAGTTATGGCATACCAGACGTAAACTCCAGTTCCGATTAAAGCCGCTGCAAGTACAAGAAATAGCCAGAAATGAGACACGGGTTTGAAGCCTTTAGGCATTGCCGATCCACTGCCTAAGATATTTGCAGAGCCTGAAGAATTTTGCTGACGGGCTTCCCACTTGTTGTTTCCAGTGTGTTGCGAATGTTCCATGCGATCAAGCTGCGTCATAAAATCTTTCTGTAAATCTTCAGCACCAACCAATTTCAGATACGTACGGAGAAATCCCTTTATGTAAACTATTTCAGGAAAATCCGTGTAATCTCCAGCTTCAATGCCTCGTAAATATTCAGGACGGATTCGTGTACGATCGAAAACTGTCTCAAGAGTCATTCCTAAATTTTCTCGACGTTCGGTTAGAAGCTTCCCTAGTTCTTTAAGTGAATTATTTTGACCTAGTTCTTTTTGTGTTATCTCATGCTCTGCCAAGATTGTCTGTTGCCTCCTTTATATTTGCTTTTACGTTCTTGAGCCACTGTGCAGGATTTTCGCTGTCAAATACTGAACTTCCCGCTACAAGTACATCAACCCCCGCAAGCGCAATTCGTGCCGCGTTATTTTCGTTCACTCCGCCATCAATTTCAATCAGGTAATCAAGTTTATTCACTTCACGAAGGCTTACAAGCTCACGAACTTTTTTAAGAGAGTTCTCGATAAATTTCTGGCCTCCGAAACCAGGCGTGACTGACATGATTAAAACCAAGTCAACGAGGTCAATAACGTGTTCGATATTTGCAACAGGAGTCGCAGGACATAACGATACACCGACTTTGAGGCCGGCCTTCTTGATATTGTTCAAGGTTGCGTGCAGCATTTGGGGTTCAACTTCAGCGTGAACAGTTACGAGATTTGCGCCCGAATTAAGAAACAACGGCAAGACCACGTTAAGATTATCCGTCATCAAATGAGCGTCAATAAATGCGTCGGGGTATGCCTTGCGTAAAGCCTTTGCGTGTTCAGGACCAAACGATAGATTTTTCACG